>NZ_JAKJSC010000003.1 GCF_029029525.1 Labilibaculum sp. DW002
CTTTGTTCTTGTGTTTGTATTTATGATGGGTAATTGGCCTATAATATTCTTTATTTACTTCCATGTATCTGCCTTTCTTAAATCATCCAATGGTAATATTTTCACCTTTTCAGTTTGTTCTTCTTTCATAAATAACAAGGTAATACCTACCCCAACATCTCCCAAGTCAAATTTAACGCCCATATGCCTTTCCTTATTGTTCAAAATCAAGGGAAAACCTGGGGCATTTTTATTAATTACCTGTAAGGCAAACAATACCTCGCTGGAAGTGCTTACCATATTCCTAACTTTGTTCGGTATTGTAAATTTCAATTTTAATTTACTTGGGTTATTATCAACTTGATTAATATTAATTAATGCTTTTTCAAGAGGTATTTCGTTACCGTTTTTAATTCCGCGTGGATACAAATACAACTTATAACCATCGTGCATATTACTATTTAGGTCTACAAACTGAAGAAAAGTCATTTCGAGCTCAAAAGCATAAAACTGCTGAGTAATGGAGGTACTAGGTACACTAACACCTCCTGGACCATAAGACGCGGGTGTTGTATAAGTATTACTTCTCTTTTCGGTAGGTTTAAAATTAATAAAAGGGCAAACTATAATATCGTATAAAGATATTAAAGCGTCTTGGGGTTCCATCCAAATTGCTTTTATATCTTCATTTGCATCATCCATTAACAATTCCTTATCCGCCAATATATCCTTTGAATACTCAACCGGAAACTTTTTATCCGAATTGGAAAAAGCCACTGCATCGCTTAATAAAAAATTTTTAAAATATTTTTCAAGGTCACTATCCTTTAATGTCGCCGCCAAAACAATAAATCCGGTACCCAGTAATGCCCCAATCCATCCTATTGGGCCAGCCACCGAACTAGTTGCCCAAATTAAGGGAATTAGGGTTGAAGCTGCAAACGTAACACCTGCAGCAGCATAAGCTATGGACGAATCCGTATCACGCACCTTCATAGCCTGGTATGAATCCGCAAAACAAATAGCAGCCGTTACACCTCCGCCTACAGCACCGAAAAACTTAACTTGTTTTCCTAAATTTAAAAGTTTTAATTCTTTCACATTGGTAACCATTTTAGCATTCTGCCTTACAAACGACATCCTTAACCTTGTGCCAGCCTCTGCTAAATCAGATCCAATCCCCGCAGCATTAACCAAGTTTTGTGCATTATAGTCATTAAATGCATCATTTACAGCCACACCAAAGTTTAATATTTGCAAACCTGTTAACACCCCATTAAATGCTTTACTATCCAATAATTGTCCGGCTTTTACGTTTTTATCGTTTTGCACCAATTGGTCAGGGGCTATTTCCGCTCCATTCTTTATCACTGGCATTTCAACAATATTGGCGCCTCGTTGCACCTGTTTAATTTCCACATCCGTAGAGCCATATAATATTCGGCTAACATCTTCTTTTCCCCTGTATTTTCCATACTTTACAAAATTAGGATCAAGAGTTGCCTCCATGGCATTTAGCCTCATATTTAGTTCCCCATTTCTAATTTCAAAGGAATGTTCCCCATATACATGAACATCTCTTTTTAATCGCTTAAATAGAAACTCTACCTTTTCGTTTACCGTTTTATAAGTGGTGCCATTGCGTGAATGGTATTTAAAATCGAATACACGTTTCTTTTGGGCATCCAACCTAATTTTATATACACTGGACAGTTTGGCACTTATATCGGTATAATTAACTTTGGTTAAAGCTGTAATATTTAATGCACCACTTAACAAGGCATACAATGGATCGGAACCAGTAAAACCCGGGGCTTTACTTTTTACAGAACTATTTTTTGATTCATCTGGCTCCTCGTAGGTGTCAGTGTAGTTATAAACAAAATCGTTCCACTTATCAACAGTACCAGGCTTTTCTTTTTCTAATAATAGGGCATTATCTACATCACTTGGACAAACCAACAAAGCATTCACCAACTGCATCAAGCCAGCCTTCCCATCTAAAGTACCCTCTGGGCAATTATGAAGGTAATCATCCAAACTTTTTTTTACATATTCCGAAGTAATAAAATCACCATATATATCCCTAAGAGTATTTAACTCATCCCTCAGTTCCTTACGCTCCGATACTCCAAGTATTCCCTCAACTTTTGCCCTATCAATACCATATCCAATAAACTCTGGATATATTCTATTAGGATCGCGTTGTTGGGTTGACTGCATGGCTTTTCCTAATTCCATATAGCCATTGCCATATCCTCCCACACTTCTTGAGTTAGCCTTCCTTATCTTATCCAATTCCTGCTGCTTTGCATATTCTCGCGGGTAATTGGTATCCGACATGTTCCACCCTGGAGCTCCTCCATCATATTTCTCAATATTTTCTTTATTTTCGTAAACCAACTTATAACAAGTTAACGCTAGCATAAATAAAGACTGATATTCACTATCAATTTGTATTGGCTCGTAAATTTCAGATTTATATCTTTCTTTTACTTCTTCTATAGTTTCTCCTGTTTGCAAGGCATCTACATAAGCTTTAAAATAAAGAAACTTCTCATCTAAATGATAGTATATATCTTTAGCACAAGCTAAAGGCGAATGCAAAGTGATAAACATATCCTCTTTAATGGATTGCGGATCTTTTTCAAGAGCAGCATTGTCATCAGCAATAATTTCTTTTAGTTTATTATTGAACCAAAATGGCTGCGCTTTATTCTCCGAGAAAAAAGCATTGTGAGTATTATCAAAAGGGGTAATAAAGTTTGTGCTACTTTCAGCTCCTCTTTCGAAACCAGTGCATTCCACTTTAACCATTCGTTCTTCTCGTCGTTGTGTATCGGTACGTATAAGCGTATGATAGTCAATGGACCATTGAACAGGAGAATAGGCAATCCATAGTACAGTACCTTTTTTAAAGGTTTTATCAGAAACAATTTTGCCTGACGATGTTCGGATATCAAGGTATTTACCATCAGAACTTTTATTATTTGCCCATAAAATAGAACTTAGATTTCCTAAATCATCTACTTCGTACTCGTACCAAAGATTCGGATTTCCTTCATCCATAATATACACATAGCCCGCATTCAAGTATGTTTTTGCATAAAAGAAACCTTCTACTGGTGGAACTCCCTCTGGAAAAACTTCTTCAATGGTTTCTGATTGTTGTCCTAGATGTCCACTAATTAATCGGTTAGGTTGCGATTGATCTTTTGCATTATTTGGAAATAGGCCATATCGGGAAAAATGCAAACGAATTCCAGGTTTAGTTGCTGTGAGTTTAGGCCCTACCACTTGCGGTGCACCTGCTCCCTCAACACAAACACTATATTCTGATAATTTATCTGTATGCTCCTTAACCTGATTTTCTTCTAACTGTAAATTTTCATCTGCCATAACTTAAGAATTTTCATTCTCTTCAGGATCTTCAATTTCCCAAATTACTTCTACTTCTTTATTGCTAACTATTCCTGTCAGTTCTACAATCTCTTCTTCCTGTTCTTCAGTTCCATCAGAATTTGGAACTAATTTTTTTACTTTAAATGTTACGCTCTCTCCATCATCTATATTTAGAACAGAAGCACGCAATGTAACTTCTTTAAGAATTTTTGATTCTCGTATAGTATTTTGTTCTTTCACCCACCTCACATTATATATCCTCGGCTCCACTTCCGCATCCCCCCTCTGGATTGCTTCAATATTTCCTTGGGCTTCTTGAAGATCTACCGTATCGCTGTTTAAGGCGGCACCAATATGGTCGAACAGACGAATTTCGGGAAAAGGTATTTGAGAAAGTGGCATGGTAGCTCTTGCATTTGGTTGAGCCACACTAACCATTACGTTTGGTTCGCCTGCAGTAATAGCACCACCATGAGCTGTTAAGTCACCTTGGCAAACTACTGGTACGCCATTAATGAGTACAAATGGATTGCCTTGAGCTACTACGTCGGGTGGACCAACACAAACACACATATCGCCCATAAGTGCTGCGGGTTTTCCATTAATTAAAACATTGGGTGCTCCAGGACCTGAAATAGGACCGCCAACATGTGGTACGGTTCCACTACACATCGGACACACGTGCATACTTCCCATTGTTGCTATTGGTTTTCCGGCCATAATTTTCTATTGTCTAAATAGTAGGTGTTAGTTTATTTGTATGGAAGACAGAGTTTTGGGCTTTTTCGTTGAAATATGAACTTAGAAACATGTAAACTTATGATACGAAATGCTACTTTTTGCAACTGTTGTTGAATCATCTAACACCTCATACCATATTGTAAAACGATAAGCCGAATCTAGCTCCCATGTAGCTTCTTTCATGTTAATAGTTCGCCGTGCACGTTCCTCCTCATTGTACATATCATATAAAAAAAGCCTAAATGGATTTATTCCTTCATTAACTGTGAAATCGTAACAGGTTAAGGGTTTCCCATATATAACAACTGATGAATCTAATGATAGATCAGTTATGTTGTCCTTATTAAATCTCTTTTGATATTCTTCTATCGTAGTATCCGAAATTGTCAACGGTACACTTTTAATTGTATCTTTTTCATTTCCTGTTGTTTGACATGAATATAAACTAAGTACAAATAAAAAAGCTAATAAGTTTCTCATTACTATATGTTAACACTATTAATTAATTAGAACCAATCAGAATGTTTAAATTCAGTATCTAAGATCATCATATTAAGCACAGCCAATACATAATCTAAATGACGATACCTTAGCTTCATTCCAAGATTCATCATGCTTGTTTTGTCATAATAATATTTGCTCTCTTCGCGATATTCATCCCAATGCATATTTTGAAAATCAGGAACATTCCCAATAGAATGACCAAACTCATGGGCTACAGTTACGTGATCAAAAGCCCCATAAGATCTAACAATGTCAATTTTTTTATAGTCCTGCTGTGTAAGCCAAATTTTTCTTTCAGCCCAACACATACGGCTATATGGAGCATTTGGATCGTTTACTTTTTTAGCATCAACGGTCCAATGCTGGTTACTCTTAACCCATTCAATATCAAAGTTTACTTGAAATAATTTATTCTTATTTCGTTTAACAAAGTCTGAATCTCCAAAAGCTTCCAAATCATAATAATTACCCCATATTCCCCAAATCTGTTTATCACATTTATGATGAAACTCTTTCTTTTCCATATAAGTCCATGGGCTGGTTCCTTCTTCGTTTAACCAGTTATATTTCCATCGTTGCTTAATTAGAATGGTATTTCGATATTCTTCAATATGAATATCCATTTCATCGGTGTATTTTGATATATAGTCCATTGCTTCAGCTGGATTATTTCTTACATGATTTCAATCTTCCCACTAGCACCTTGCACAGCTGTTATTTGTCCTTCAACGCTAACTTGCATTCCCGATAAGCCTGCTTCTGCTTGTCCCGAAACACTTGCATTTTGACCACTCATAGCGGCATCGGTTGTTGCAGCAAGCGTTAATGCAGCACTACTATTTACAGTAGTATCTCCAGTCGATTGAAGTGCTAAATTGCCTTCAGCCTGAATGTTTGCATCGGCTTGTGCCGCTACATCAATATTTTGCTGAGCAGCAATTTGGATATTTTCTTCGGCAGATATATTGATATTTTTGGCACTAATGTCAATGTTTTCAACAGAGCTAATCGTTAGTGATTTTGCTTGTGTGTCGAAAGTGATGATACTGCCTTCGTTATCGTAAATATTAATTTTTTCTTCACCTTCTAAATCATTTAATTCGATGGTATGTCCACTACGAGTACGTATGGCTTTAACATCATTGGTATCGCTTGCAAAACTTTCTGGCTTGGCAGCACCATGGTATAGAGCACCAATTACGAAAGGTTTTTCTGCATTTCCAGCTTCAAAACCAACCATTACTTCTTCTCCTATTTCTGGAATAAAATGGAATCCTTTTTCAACGCCACCATGCGGATGAGTCATTCGAATCCATGGTGATGGAGCAGTCAACTGCCAGCTAAACTGAACGCGTATTCTTCCCATACTTTGCGGATCGGCATTGTCTACAACCAAAGCGGTTTGTGTGTGGCATTGCGGAAAGAGCGACACATTTGTGTAGGGTGGATAAACAACATTTTCGGGAATTGCCTCGAAACTATTTTTGTAATCGCCCGACATTTGGCAGGTGTGCATTAGTTTGGTAACAATGAAAGTACCGTAAGGTGTTTCTCCATTGGCTGTTTTTTGTGCGATAGATATTAAACCTCCAATTTTAAGTCCTGGATTCATTGTACTTCCGGTTAAAACAACCATTCGGGCAACATTTGCTTCCCCTTGCTTTACAATCGAATTTTCCAATGCCTGATTTAAATCTCCATCGGCAGTATGCCTGTGAAAATCGACAATGGTTTCTTGTCCAAACATGGCTTCCGATTTTTCGGCCATAAAAGCATGATATCCTGGCAATTCTGTTCCTGCAGCAATCGAGCTTTCTAATTTTTCATTGGAATAGTAATCTCTTGTTACGTAGTTAAATGTTTTGGGATGCGTTTGCATTTTCAGGTTAAAATCGAGTAAGTCGATACCGTATTTTAAGGGTAGGGGCTCAGCACTTTCCGATCCGAAAATTATTTTTTGTCCATCGTAGTAGAACCATTCGCCAAAGCGAGATGCCAAATGACTTAAAAAGCCATAAGCACTTTGATTGTATTGTACGATATAAGGAAAAACATCTCTTGTTATGGGATTGATAGTTGGTGGCGTTTCAATTTGGTAGGATGCAGTTGCCAAACGAACAATTTCGGCCAGGTCTTTTTCTTCGTAACCAATGCAATGAGGTCCATCATCAAGTAAAATGGTAGGACTATAGCCTTTTATTCTGATGTGATCGCCAAGCGATGAAAATTCTGATTTTACCGATTCAGCTTCGGTAATAATTCCAACAAACTCACCTTCAGGAATCGTTGATCCTTCAGCAATATCAGTAATGAGAATTTCTATTTTTTGCCCAATAAAGGATTGTGTTTTATCGATGATGGCAGTGCCTTCTTCGGTAAATTGCTCCCACAATATGCTGATGTCAAAATGATGATGCGTGTTTATTCCTTGAATAATCTGTAAATCAAGAAAATTAGGATATTGCACACCATTTATTTTTATGACTGTATTTGTTTGCAGTGCCATGCTGTTAGAATTTTATCTAGTATATAAATTATTGGAATAGATTTCTTTCCGGAATTAATATTGCTTTAGGATCCTTTCTCTTTGAGAAATACGCTAAAATAAACTCAACACATTCATCGATATTATTTTAGGGGCTTTGCTTTCTTTTTAAGCTTCAGCATTCCAGTCGTTAACAACTGAAACATCTTCGAGAGTGATTTCACGTGCCGATAATTTCATTTTGGTAACCATCGGATGCGATCCTTCAGCATGAAAATATTCGTGATAGGAAACGCAAAGAGCATCTGTAAAATCGAGCCTTTTTAGTCGCGACATAGCATCGCGGCGGTAAAAAGTTACACTTCCACTTTTGCGTTTATCGGGCGAAGCCATCCAATCGAAGAATTCGGTACTAGATGTTGATTCCAATTCCAATTCAATAATTCCTCCACCAACAGGTTTTTGAGAAGCACGTCCGTTAACGGTAATCGATTGATCCATTCCAAAATGGCAATTAATTACTTTTGCTACAGAGTTGTCTATAATAAATTCAGCCAAAAATGACATATGGATAACGTTTTAGTATGGTTGAAAATCAGGCTTGTCCGTTTATTGATTAAGAACTTTTTAATTTGTAAACCGATAAACGGAGGCTGTAAAATGAAAAAATGAAGCTATCGCAAAATACGATAGCTTCTTTATCAGGATATTTTTATTCTTTTTTCAGATAATTCTATACTTTTACCTTATTGGGAATACGTGAAGGTATCCTGATAGTAGTTGAGAGGGACGACATTAGTATGTCGTCCCTCTTTCTTGAGTAAGATTATACCCACTCATTAACATGCTCACCGTTACCCATTTTAATTTCACGGGCAGAGATGGTAAACGATTCAGCCATTGCCATATTATCGAAGGCATTGAATTTTTCCTCATACTTTACAAGGTAACCTTCAGTAAACGACAATTCTTTCTGTTTAGCATCGGTATCGCGCTTTAAGAAAGTTACTGTGCCATCTTTTCTCTCGAAGTTGTTACACATCCATTCGAACATATCGGTATCACCAGTACTTTCTACTGTTAACATGACACGACCGCCACGAGTAACAGATGATGGACGACCTGTTGCATCAACTTCTTGAGTTAAATCGTAATTGCAGGATAAAACATTCATTGTTTTTCCACCTACGTTTAATTTCGCCTTAAATGACATAATAGTAAAATTTAATGTTAATAATAATAATAATACAATTGTGAAATTATGAATAGAATTTATAATTTCCAACAATGCATTGAGTAAAATTACTTGTTCGAGTAATGTTCATTAGAAATTAACATATAATATATTAGCTGTGTTCCTTTCAATAAAGAGCTTTCGTGGTTTTTGTAATTGTTATAAAATTTTATTAATTTTTTAATTTATATGGAATCATTGTAAATTAATAAGTTATGAAAGTATATTGATGTAGATTATTTTTTAAATTTTAATTTGCAATTCTTTTGTGAAAGCGTGTATTGATGAATATAAGCACAATTAGTCATTATTGTAGCTAAATAATTAATTGCAAGCAAGAAACATAAAAATGTCTATTTTACAGGACTTCTAGAAGCATTTGATAATTTAAGCAAAAAATTATGGTTTAATATTTTTACTTGGTAGTAATCTTTCATAATTTTGTTAGTGTGTTTTTATTCCATAATGGGAGTACATTAAACTTAGATTGAATATTCGATGCCTGTAAATAAGACTTCTATAAATAGAGAAAAACGATATGGGAATGCCATTATAGCAATTGGTCTGATCATTTATTTGAGCAGTTTGTTTTCTTGTGGATCAAAAAAAATAGTTCACAATACCATTTATAATGATGAACCTGCAATTGTAGCTTTAAAAGAAAAATATGCGGGAATTCTTCATGTTGAGAAGGATAAAATAAGTAATATTTCTCTTTATCAGGTAATTGATGAGTGGGAAACTGTTAAAGATTCAAATATGCTTAAGCTGGGATCTTTAAATATGAGTTTTGTCCAATATTTATATTATTTAAATCTTAAAACTAAATTACCGATAGGGATTAATGAGCTTTACAAAGGGCGTAAAACTTATTTATTTAATGATTGTCATTTTTTAGAAGAGGGCGATTTGGTTTTTTTTAAAGAAAAGTATCGAGCTGTTAAAGAGGTTGGTTTTTATTTAGATAATGATGTTTTTGTTGCTGCCGATGCAGGTGGAGACCTTTGTTTCCATCATTTACGGGATTCTATTTCCAAATTCCATGTGATTTCAAATGCTAAGATTATTAAGGATGGAAAATGAGAAAACCTTAGGGGATTTCGTGAAGGACATAAATGTGATGCCTTTTAATCTAAAAGCAGAGATAATCGCAAATCTATTGTTTGATCGTGGAGTTTCTTCTGAAAACCTGTTAATTCATTTAAATAGTGCTTTTAATCGCCCTTTTAGAAGGGATATTGAAAAGGCTCAATTGGGAATGAAAGAAGAGAGTGATCAGCTAAGTTTATTTCTTTCTCGAAATGGCATTTACGATTTGTTGCCGGAGGGAATTATTCACGAAAGAATTGAAGGAAAAGGGAAAGAGAATATACAACAACTAATTCAGATTCATCAAAAACAAAAGAAAGAAGAAAAAGAAGCGAGGAGTTTTTTTAAGCCGTTCGAAAATGAATTGTTTAGAGTTTTAGTTAAGATTGAGCAGCAAGAAGTAGGTTTGCTTAAAAATCAGGATCATCAATTTCAAAATTTTTTAATTCGATTTTGGGATATAGATCCAGATATTACGGAAGGTCAAAAACAATTTCTCCTTAAGCTTGCTCCTTTGGCCTATTCTTTAAAGGGAAATATTGCCAAGATGTGTAAAGTGTTACAAGTATTCTTGGAGAAATCGGTTTCTTATAATAGAGAGTTGATCTGTATAAGAAGTGATGATAGAGAAGTGAATAAGGAAATTATTTTGGGGCGGAATTTTATAGTTGGAAATTCAACAGAAGAGCTTCCTATGATTAAGTTTCAGATCGATGGAATTGAGGATGATGAGGTTAAGGATTACTTGGAAGGTGGTTCTATGCATAAGTTTATTGTAGAGTTTCTGGAGTATTTATTGCCAGCAGAATATGAGTTCGAGATTAAGTGTAAAACGGATCTGGAATATGCAACTACAGGCTATGGTGTGCTTGGCTATTCGTCCGTATTAAATTCCTAAAAACAGATTAGAGTTATGATATTAAAAAGTTTATTAGCTGGGGATATTAATGCGATCTCTATCCTGTTTATTTTTTTTGGAGCGATGTTTTTTGCTTTTGCAAAGAGCTTAAAGAAGTTATTTTCGCACGATAGGAAGAAGATGATTCTATATTTGTTAGTTGCAGCACTAGCATATGCAGTTTGTTCTTTGTTTACCATTCAAAATCTAATGTTTTACGGAATAACATCGAACTACATCGCAATTATGGTGATGAGTTTGTTGTTTGGGAGTTTAATGATCATGGCTTTGGAAAAGTATTTCGAATGGCCAGATAAGTTGAAGTGGCTGGCGCAACTAATGTTAATACTTGTTAGTGTGTTAATTGGCTTTGTTGTATTTGTTCAGATTGCCGGTCGATTTGGTGTTGTTGGAATGCATTATTTCTTTTCAACAGCAACAATTGGTGTTATTTTTCCATGGTTATTTCTTCATTTGTTTAATAGTGCAATGGATATTCCTTTGGCTATTTACAAGAAGTGGGAGTATCCGATTAATAAAAAGTACGTAAGACCAGATCATGAAGATTTAAAAAACCCATATATCATTACGCTAGAGTTTTTTAAGTCGAAAGAAGCTGAGTTTATTTCAAGATTTAGAGTTCGCGCTCCAGAGAATATGGATTTTGGAATGTTCTTCTATCATTTCATTAATGATTACAATCAGAAGCATCCTGAGGAGTTGATACATTACGGTGCAAAGGAAGAAAAATTACAGAGTTGGATCTTTTATCGTAGACCACGCTTTATTGGAAGATGGAAACAAGTGAATACAGAGCAAACAGTATTTAGAAATAACATTAAAGAAAACAATGTAATTGTGTGCCAGAGGTTGAGTGATTAATATTGTTTTTTAACAAATAGGATATAACAAAACAGGCTTGCTATTTATTTAGCAAGCCTGTTTTTGTTATGGTCTCATAAATTAGATGAGTTAATCTTGTTCGTATTCGCTATCCCATTCGTTTCCATCATCTCCTTTTTGTCCTTCCATTTTTATTAGGAAGTTCTTAGCCGGAAAATATGGCTTCATATGAATATCAAGATGAACGCGATCTTTTTGAATTGGATCTTGTTCGAAGCGTTTGATGGTGAAATTTTCAATTAATTTGTCAGGACCTGATATGGTATCCAAAAATTGAATGATCTGCTTTAATAGCTCTTTACGTGTTTTTGCATTGAAATTTTCAAAAGCTCTGCGGTTTAAGAAATCCATCATAACCTTGGTTACGTAATCGAATACTCTAACAACCGAATAGGTTTGAAGACCTAGGTTGGCACCATTAAAAAGGGTTTTAGCTGAAAAAGCCATTACTTTTCCATACTCGTTAACCATTGGGATTAAGCCCATTTTTTCAAGGCTAGAAATTTCGCTTTTACGAAGGTCAAATTTCACACCTTGTACTTCGTTAATTCCTCCAAACTTTTTACCTGCAGTTACCTGCGACATAAGTGTTTGATAAACTTTACCAGCTAATGCTCCAGCAGGTGGAACGTAAAGATCGTCATCTTCGTTTAGTTCGTCAAATTTGCCGCGGCCAACAAGCCAGTTACAGGTCATCATTACATTGGAGCGAAACATATCACCACCAGTAAGATTTGCTGCACTAAACATCTCCATAACATCGTCAGCTTCGTCCAAATGTTCAAAATCGGTTACCATCATTACTTTGTTGTCGTAAGCGATTTTTCCCCACTTTTCAATTAGCATGTTTGAACCAAGGTAACCTGGCAATACCATTAAGCCATAGTTGTCGCTAAGGTCAAGTCGATCGTAAGTATTTTTTATTTCGGAGGATACTGCATCGATGAAACGTGTGTTGTCCAAATCTTTTATTTGATCTGGATCGGCATTCATAATGGAAATGTTGTTCACCTTATCCAATTCTGAATTTTTGTAGAATAAGGCAGTGCTTCGATATGATCTTTCTAAGTCTCTGGTTTGTTCAACAACAGTACTTAGGTTTTTCTTAAGTGTTTGAGCGGTTTCAGTAGCTTTCTCTTTGCTGCTGTCAATCATCTCATTAAGATCGTTTGAGCTGTTGATTGCTTCAGACCATATTTCAAGAGTTCTCTTTAATTGTTCGCGCTCTTCTTTTTTTGTATTTTCAGTAAAGAAGATTTTTTTTCTAGCCTTGCGTTCAGGGTTCATGTTTTGAACTCCTTCTATTGCAGTTTCAAGCAGATCAAAACCACCATATTTAGCTAGTGTGTTAAGATTTTCTTCTAATGGCAGATCGTTAGTTGCTAACGAATTTGCGACTTGTTCTTTATTTTGTATCATCGTGTTATCTCTCCAATTCGTTTAATTCTTCAATTAATCCACTAATAGCAGCAGAAAGGGCAGCTTTCGCTTCAGGATCGGTAAGTGCAGCTTTAAGAATTTTATTTGTTTTTAGCTGTTTAATGATTTTATTGTGTTGTTCTTTTTCAGTGGTTAGACTTTTAAGGAACTCGCTTTGCGCTGTTATGCCTTTAATGCCAAAATCACCTAAATTTTTAAATCCAAGCGTTTCTTTTTGACTAGTTCCTTCTGAGGTTTCAAAATCCACTTCAATTTGTGGTTTGTAGTGTTGAAAAACTTCTTCCACAGTATTAAGTCCCTTTATGATGTCTGGTTTGATAGGAGCATCGTAAGTTAACTTTTCAATTAAAAGAGTTTTGTTTTGTGGAATTTCCTGGATAGCCTCACCGGCATCTAATTTTACTTCTGATCCACCAAGCTCAAAATTTCCGTTCATGCTTTGTATTTTTTAAATGTTTATTAATAGGTTTCTATCGTAAAATATAATTGTCGGATTTGCAGAGGCGTTGAATTACGCTTCTTTAAAATCCAGCTGTTTTATTTAACTTTTAGTTTTAATGTATTTTTCTTGTCGAACGATACTGTTACTTTTTGTCCTGATTTAAGCTCATTACCTATAATCATTCGTGAGAGAGGTGTTCGAAGTCGAGTTCGAATAATGTTGCGAAGAGGGCGAGCTCCGTACTGAGGAGAATATCCTTCTGCAGCAAGTTTTTCTCTTGTTTTGTTATTGATTTCCAATTCTATATCCTGTTGTTTAAGTGCTTCGGTAAGCTCCTTAAGTTGTAGGTTGAAAATCTTGGTAATATTTTCTTTTGTTATTGGGGCGAAGGGCACTATTCCAGTTAGTCTACCTAGGAATTCAGGGCGAAAATGATTTGCCATGTTTTCCATTAGTTTGTCTGAAGCGGGCAGTGTTTGGTTTTCACCAAATTGATCAACAATAGATTGACTGCCGATATTCGATGTGAAAAGGATAACTGCATTTGAAAAATCACCGGTTTTTCCTAGTCGATCGTGTATGGTTCCTTCGTCAAGTATTTGAAGGAATATGTCGAAAACTGAAGGGTGAGCTTTTTCGATCTCATCAAAAAGAACAACAGAATAAGGTTCTTGCCTGATTTTATTTACAAGCATACCTCCTTCTTCATAGCCAACATATCCCGGAGGCGCTCCGTATAATAAAGCTGCAGAATGCTCTTCTTTAAATTCAGACATGTCAAATCGAATTAAAGAAGCTGAAGACTGAAATAGAAAGTTTGCCAATTGTTTTCCCAATTCTGTTTTCCCTGTTCCTGTAGGGCCTAAAAAGAAAAATGAGCCGATTGGTTGCCCTGGTCTGTTAAGTCCTGAGCGTGATTCTAGGATGGATTCACAAACCGCAGTTACTGCCTGATCTTGACCAATTACAGAAGATTTTAATGTATCCTCCATGCCTAATAGTCGATCGCGTTCGCGAGTCATGATCTTACCAACAGGAATTCCACTTACTCTGGCAACAGTAGTTGCTAAATTGTGAAAATTTATTTTGTCCGATTGGGTTGATATTTCATGTCGTAAAAGATCGATCATGTTTCGACAGTTTTCAGTCGTAACAATTACATCACTCGATTCGTCTTGCGGTTGACCAATATAAGTAAGGAATTTTCGAAGTCCTGCATCAGCAAGACCAATATCATTAGATTCGCAATTTGTTGCTTCTAGTTGTTTTTCTAATTGATCAATTTCACTTGGTAATGTGTCCATTTGAGCACGTGTACCTGCCATTGTTCTATCAATAAGGTCAATGGCTGAATCTGGTAGTTTTCTTTCGCTAAAGTGACGAGAGGCAAGAGTAACCGCTTCTGCAATTTGATCCAAATGGATTGTTAGTTTATGATGATCTTGAAGTTGAGAGATGGCACTTTCCGTCATTTCAATTGCATGAGCACTATCTGGTTCTTCTATGTTTACATGTTCAAAAAGCCTTTTTAAAGCACTGTCACCATCAATTAATTTACGAAAAGAATCGTTCGGAATCGTCGCAATAAGTACAAAGTAGCCTTTGTTAAGTTCCGATTTTAGTAGGTGAATAACACCTGTATTTCCAGATTTGTCGTCAATTAAGGTTTGTAGGTCATCTAAAAATAAAATTGGACGCTTAAGCTGTTCTAGTTGCTTGAAAACTTTACGAAGGCGATCTTCAATTTCTCCTTTATAGGTTGCTCCGGCTAGAATGTTTTCCAGTTGAAGCTTAAATACTTTTGACTGAGTTAAAAGTTCGGGAGCTTTGCCTTGTGAAACAATTGTAGCTAAGCCATTTATGATTACAGATTTGCCAACTCCAGATTCTCCTGTAATAAGTACGTGAGGTTTGGTGAATCGGCCAATTGTCTCAGTGATATTTAATAGTTCCTGATCTCTGGCTACTACTGGAGAGAGCTGGTTATTTTTTGCTAAAAGGCTTAAGTCAGTTAGGTACTCAAACTCACTTTTTATTTCTTTTGTATTCGTTTTGTTTGATGTTGCTTTACTTTCGCTAGAGAATTTGCTAAGTAATTGATCGCGTTGAAGTGGAAAAGTTTTTAGCTGATCGAAAGTAAATCCTACACCGGGCGTTGTAAGTGCTGTAAGTACGCTTAAAGAGGTAAGTTCATCTTGTTCCGATAGTAAATTGATTTCTTCTGCTTCCTGAAAAATATTATCTACGCCATCATCGGCAGGAATCGGATTGGACAATTTTGTTCCTTTTGGATAGCCTTCCATTCGTACTTCAGCCCATTCTTCCATATAATAAACATCAATATCCATAGAAAATAGTTCTTCACGGATACCGCTGTCTTTGTGTAATAGTCCTTTTAATAAGTGAGCAGGGGAAAAGCAAGGATTGCTATATTCTTTGGCGCAAGATTGAGCTACTATGATGGCATTTTTGATCTCTTCAGATAATTTTAATAAGCCATTTTCGATTTCTACCATGTTAAGTTTTATAATTTAACAATATGTATAAATAAGGCTTGTAATTTAAGGCCTTATAGATCATAAAGTTTTAATATTTTAATTAATCAAGCATAACAAATATAATTATTATATTTTATTAAGTTATTTATTAGAATATTTTTTAGTTAAATAAAAATGGAAGTATTTAATTTTTTTGATAAATTCGTAATTTCTTTACTGTTTGATAATCTATAATTAAAGCTTGTTTGGTTGAGTTAATAGTTTTGTGTCAATAATGATATTTAGAGTAAGATGTACTATACGTTGCCATTGAAGTTTGGGAAGTTATGTGAAAAAAAAGATCATGAACATTGTTCATTGAAAGAATCGATATCTCAAAACTTGTATTTAATAATAACAACTGCTTTAGGGGATTGTTTGTATGATGAAACCTTCGGTTGTTCCATATGGGATAGTGACTTTGATAATAAAGTTAATGATAGTAGGTTGAAAGAAGAAATCAAATCAGGATTATGTTTATCGATTAAAAATCATGAAAGCAGATTGGATGATTTGGGTGTAGAAATAAGCTTCTCGCAAGCTTTAATTGGTGTTGGAGAGAATGTAACTAGCATGAAAAAGAAGTTGGATTTGATCGTGACTGGGAAATTATCACAAACGGATGAACCTTTTGCATTCTCAGGGTACTTTTTCATGGGACCATTGTCCTATTATTAAATTGATTAGAAGTAGATGGAGCATAAAGAGCTAATAAAAGAGAGGATGTTGAGGCAGGCATCACGCATGTGGGCCATTGATGAGGTGTATGATGAATCCTCTTTTGATCCTTTGGTAAGAATATTAATTTCGGCACTTGCAGCAGAAACTGAATCGATCTATCATGAAATGGATCAGGTACAGGATCGTGTCGCCCAAAAATTAATGAATCAGTTGATTCCTCATATCCATGGAGGTGTACAACCGGGTTATTCTGTTGCCATAATTAATCCAACAGATTCAGTTGCAAGCTTACCTGCCAATTATAAATTTTTAAGTAGGGTTCGGAATGAGTTTGACGCGCTTCGGGAAATGCAATTTATTTCACTGCAGGAGGCCTTCCTTTTTAAAGGAGGCATTAAGTATATGCTTTCTAATTCTGCGTATTATCAAATGACAGACTATCGCTTTAAGTCTCGGATTGAATCTGAAGTTCTTAAAGATATTTCTGTTGAAAAAAATGATGTACTGCTAGGGATTGAGATACCAGAAAATAAGGAAGGATTAAACAAGTTTCGTTTGTTTTTCGATTCGAAAGAAAACAGCGTGATTAGAGATACTTTTTATCGACAATTAAAAAATGCAAAATTCTATTTTAATGATGAGAGGTTAGATGTTGACTTTGGTTTATTGAGCGAAGAAGATGATGAGTTATCAGTTGACTGGGGAAGCTCGAATAGTGAACTTGTAGGAATTAAAAAAAGAGTACTATCCTATTACAATAGGCAATTTGTAAAAATAACAAGACCTCTGGGCTCAGAAGCAGATTTTAGTGCCAATGGTTCCCAAAACGAAGGAAATATTTGTTGGTTGAGAATCTGTTTTAATGAGGATTTTGATTCGGGAATATTATCGTCGGTTAATTGTTTTGCAAATGCCATTCCGGTTGTAAATCTTACCGAACGAGAGAAAGTTTTTAAGAGTAGTGAAAACTTATCAGTAATTAGTTTGCAGGATGAGGAAGCTTTCTTTGCTCTGGATGTGGTGGAAGGTGATGATGGAGTTGTTTATGAAGAGTACGGAGTGCAAAATGGAGGCGAATGGGAAAATGGAACTTTCTTATTGCGTAGAGATGGAGTTGCAGGTATGTCGACAGAAAATGCTAACGAAGCTATTAATTTCTTAATCGGAAAATTAAGGAATGAGAGTGCTGCATTTGCAATGCTCGATAATGGTAAGTTCTCCGATGACCTAAAAGTACTTGGTCAAATTGTTTCCCGTTTGCAACAGTCGGTAACTCAAAAGAAAAGATATCATAGTCCTGTGTATATGTTTCTTAAGTATAGAGAAATTGCTGATACAATTTTTGTGAAATATTATACTACCGCAGGAAAGGTTTTGAAAGGAATAAAACCGAATACGCCAATATTGCCATATAAAGGGGTGTCCATTCAACAAACGGGAGGTTATTTTATTACTCCTATGGTGGGTGCTAGAAATGTTTTAAACTCCGATGAGCAATTGTATAACAATAGATATATGATGTTGTCGGGAGGGCGAATTGTTACCAAAAAGGATATTAAATCTTTGGTGTATAATATTTTTGGCGAGATCGTTGAACAGATTGATATTGAAAAAGGATTGATGGAGAGTGAAGATTCTCATACTGGTTTTGTAAGAACCATTGATATAAAATTAAATATCAATCGGGAATTAAGCGAAGATGATGCAATAGTGTTTGAAGGACGCGAAGTTTTGCATGTTTTGGAGGAAAGAGGAAGTAATATTTATCCTTACTGTTTATTTATTAATGGAATGCAAATATTCAAACAATAATGGCAAAAAATACTGTTGAACCTCGTCAGTTTAGGATTGACTCAATGATTTCTAATTTTTTCATAATTCTTTTAATCCCTTTGGCCGCAGCAGTGGGATTTAAATACTATGAATATCAAGCTCCACCCGAAGTGAGTTTTGATGTCTTAGGAGATGATCACATGGAGAATGAAATGTTGAAGTTTCGGAACAATACAGCAGGTGATCATTCTTATGAGTGGAATTTTGGAGATAGTACAGAACTAGTTCAGGAAAAGTCACCAATACATACATTTACGAAGCATGGCGATTATATGGTTAGCCTTACTGTAGATGGCCAGTATGAGTTTCAGGAAGTAGTTCATGTGGGGCAGATAAAGAAGGAAAAGCCTATGGTTATAATTCCAAGAATTGCTGGCCCTAAAAGAATGTATGTTGGAGCCTCGGCTTTTTTCACTTGTAGTACAAAAGGGGGAAGCTCATGGGCATGGCGACTAAATGGTTCTAGTAAGGTATATTCTAAAAAGAAATCTGTTAAATTTTCATTTTCAAAACCTGGTTATAAAACAATTAGTTTGGTTGTTGATGGGAATAACGAGTTTACTGCTCAGAAGAAAGTGTATGTTCGGGTTAAGCCAAGTGAGAAACATAAAATTACAGAGAGTAATAATTCAATTGTCAAAAAGGAAGAGGATTATATTCCAGAGACTCCAGAGGTATACGATATCTTTAAAAGTATTGAAAAAGAAAATGCAAGTAAAAAAGACGAATCATTGCCTGATGATGCGGAACTTACAGCGATGTTTTTGAAGATTGCTAAAGGAGGTGGAGACAAAGAGAAATTCATGAAGTATTTCTATGATAACAATAAAAACCTGATGGTAAAGTGCAATGGAGATCTGATAACATTCGAAAAGTTGGTAAAGGATGTTGAAGGAAAAAACATTGTATTAAAGGAATTTTCTACGATAAGAAAAAATAGTACCAAAATTATGACAGTTACTATTCGCTACAAGAAAAAAAGAGGGTTTAAAAACGATTTGCTATGATAAACGAAAATGAAATGCATTTGCCTGTGAACTGGGTAGATGGTATGAATATTAATAAAAAACATTTTATTGCCCAAGAAAACTCATTTGTTAAGAACAGTATGGGTTTGGCTAATTTATCTGTATCTCCTTTAAGTTTTGGACTGGTTAGGAGTGAGGCAGATTTTTTATGGATGGATATAGATAATGACCTACAGCTTTTGGTAAATTTTAAGCCTGTGGATGTTATTTTTCCAAGTGGCTTTCAATATCGTATTGTAGACGGAAAAGAATTTAAAAAGGAGTTTACGTGTGATTTGCCGAATACTGAAAGTGATGCTGTGTATTATGTTGTTTTGTCGGTAGATCCATTTTCACGCCAGCCAATTGGAATGGCCGATGTAGCAGAAAGCCCAATTCGAAAGCCTTTTGTGACATCAGAAATGAAAATTTCTATTGTGGAAGAGAATGAATTGTCTGAGATGTTATTAGGGCTTAATCATTTAGTAATTGGTAGAATAACAAAGTTCGAAGCAACTTGGACTGTTGATACGGATTATATCATTGCATCAACTTTTGTATCATCGAACCAAAACTTGTTTGATGTTTATAAAAAAGTGGAAATTTACCTTAGCTCAATAGAGAGATTTTCGTCTTCGATTATTAATAAAATCCGCTTAAAGAAACAAGATAACCCACTGGCAAAAGCATTAAATGAAATTTGTTGCAAGTTGTTAGATTTTATGAGCGTTAGCTTATCGAAATATAGAATTTCGACACCATATGGTGCACCTGTTGAAATGGTGATATTGGTGATGGACCTGGCTCGTATTGTGAAAAATTCACTAGATGGATGGCAAGGCTGCGGTAGAGATGAGTTTATGACCTACATTTCAGATTGGTGTAACATTAATGAAGCTGAATTTGAAGATGCATTAAGTCAGGTTATTAAACATCGTTACGACCATAATAAGATAGATTTTTCGGTAGAGAAAATAGTAAGCTTGCTTAGTTTGTTAGAGCAGATGCTACATACTCTTTCTGGTTTAGATTATATCGGTAAAAAAATAGAAACAGACCTATTTGTTAAGGAGGAGACACTGATGGAAGAGGAGATTGAGGGAAGTACTACAGCAAAGAAAAAAAGACCATTCTTTTTTGGTAAAGAGTAGTGTTACGTAATTTGAGTATAAAAAAGTAAAGCTTATTATAATATGAAATCACTTAATGTAAAGCAACGAAGAAAGGCATTTATTAGCTTTCTTTTCTTATTTCTACTAACGTCTTCCTTGGTTGTTGTTATCGTGTTCTTTAATCTAAAAGTTCCTGAAAAGGAAAATAGATATCTTCATAATAGACTTGAGTATCTAAGTTTGGAAGAAAAAAACACAAATCTTTTTGGCGAAAAGATGGATAAGGTAAAAAACTTGATTGATTCCATTGAAATAAAGGGGACCAATATAGAATTTACAGATCAGTTGATTTCCACAGAATTAGCGATAATGAGAAGCAAATTTGTTGCAGAAGACAGCACTTCTCATGTTGGCATGTACAATAATATTATTCTTACTTATCTTGAATTAAAGGAGGCAAAAATTGAATTGCTTAATTTGGAGGATGCTAAAACAGATATTGAATCTTATATCAAGATAATAGAAGAATTGAAAGAGAAGTTAGAAGCAAAACAAAGAGATTTAGATATTTATCGGCACAATGCGAAATAGTCTGAAGTCATTTTAAAGCATAAAAAAACACCTAATGGCAATATTAGGTGTTTTTTTTGTTGTGGGTAAATTGCTTATTCTGGGCTGTGAAAAAATCAGAATAACTTACACACTTTATGTGGTACTACTGATTTTCCGCTACTACTTTTTTAGCATTTTTGTTGTCAGGATTTAATTCTAAAGATTTCCGATAAGCCTTAACTGCCTTCTCTTTGTCTCCTAAATCTAACAGGCATTCACCGTAACTATCAAACGTATTAAAACTATTTGGGTACAATTCTGTATTTAGTTTAAAGATCTTTAATGCCTCTTCTTTTTTACCTTGTCTAATGAGCTGATAGCCGAAATTGTTCATCCAATTCTCACGCAAATCGTATGGGGAGTTCTTAATTTCAATTTGCTTGACAATTTGTACTATTTCATCAATGGTTTTTCCTTCCTCTAGCAATTCTGTTAGTTTTTTTCGATTCAAATTTTTTATTTTCTCTCTTTGCTCGGCTAAAGTTTCAACCTTGCATTCGATTCTTTCGGCGTCAGTAATTTTTGTTGAGTCCATTTTTTCTCTCACAACAATTTTATTGTCTAATCTCTTGTATTGCGTACCATAAATTTGAGGTTTATTTGTACTCAACAAATATCTGTCAGTCGCTACAGCCAGGAACCATTTGTTTATTGTTGAATCCAATTCTATCGCTTTGGTTATTAGTTTTACTGCCATTCCATAGGCAACAGAGTCTTCTCCATGATGAAAAATTAATGCCGCATTATTGTAGTCCTTTGATGTACGTACTTTATTTGAATCTAATAATTCATAGACTCTTGCTTCCCTTATGCTATCGTTTTTTTGTACAATATTCCAATCGATATGATTTGTTCGATCTGCTTGGTCATTTTTAAACATCTCAACCAGTTCGGCATTATCTGCAATATTCTCTTGGGTTAGGTTCGTCGTTTTGCTATTCATAGAGTCGCAGGAAATGAATCCAATAATTGTTGCTAGTAAAATAAAGTTTTTCATGGGTTTATTAGGGTTTAAGTTTCTCGTTTATAAAGCTCAACGTTCTTGCTGATTTTTTTGGGCTCCCGATAGCTATCGGGATCAAACTACTCATCAACGCCTAGGATAATTTTGCTTTTGTTAGCAATAGTATTTATTCCATTTTCTTAAAATCATTCAGTCCAATTTGATGAATCATATAAGGCCACATTTCTGTACCTTTTGCTCCTGAGAATGTCCCAACATTTGATGTTCCTTTAAACTCTCCATTTTCATCAGTTTGAATATCTGAATTGTATGTTAAAGAATATTCAGTCCTGTTTTTCATCAATAAAAGGACTTTCATGTTTTTTTCTTTTTCTTCTTGAGAATCACCACTTGTTGATAAACAAAAATAAAATTCTATAGTTCCTTTTTGTCCATTCTCTTTAAAAATAGAGTCATTTTCCCACGTATCAATTATCTCCTGAAATGGTTCATATTCTATAATCGAGTAGTCAAATTTTGTTGAGTCAATAGGATGTAACTTAATAGTGAATTTACTACCAATTGGAAATGCATATCCATTTGCTGGTTCTGTAGGTAATTCTTGAGAATAACCTATCATGTTTATCGCAATTAAGGTTAATATTAAAAGTATGTTCTTCATATTTATTGAATTTCTGTTGGTTCTATATTATTGCTAACAATCTTGCTAAAATTTTGTGGGCGATTTAATGAGATTTCCTTATCAGTGCGCACCGAAATAAGCCGAGTAAATTTGTTTATATTTTGAACAAACCAATTTTAATTGGCTTGCTGGTTTTTCTTAATTGTACGAAACTTTCAACTGGCTCATCAGTGCCCATGACAATTTAGCTTTTGTTAGCAGCTTTAAATTTTCACAAGGTCACATTCTTAAATCTTTTTAATTTGGGCTGTTTAAATATTTTGTCCTTTAAAGATTCCTTAGATACTTTGACTGCAGTGAATACTTCATTATAAAATACATCTTTACCTGATTTTATAATTTTCAATGGGAGTGCTCCACATTCGTATATATATTTTAGAAACCGATAAGAATCATTTTTAAGATATTTTGTGTCTAATTTATAGTCTCTTGAAAAATATACTGTTGTTGTCCTAAAAGGCTTTATACTTGTTGTTATTGTTATTGAATGGCATTTATGCCCTAATACATTTATTGTGTCGTTAATATTCTCTGTGACAGGCATTGATCTCTGAAAATATTCCTCAATGTTATACTCTTGATATATTTTATTCTCCCAATTCATAAATCGAATAGCACATCTCGAATTCGGATTGTAGTAATCTATAGTGTGGAGTTTTTTCTTATTTCCATAATGAGTTGCCAATTTGTATTGATTTTGCCTTATATATAAAACAGATGTTGCTAGTGGATTAACAAAATATGCTTTAAATTCTTTTTCTGTTATTTTTTCAGGATTAGCATTTTCTATTGCCTTTTGGTATACGATTTTGCCTTCAAAACCTTGTGCATTTACACTATTTGAAAGTCTAAATAAAAGAGTGCTAAATGTTAAAAGTAAAAATAGGTTTCTCACTGTCTTGTTTTTTATTGCTGCTAACGGGCTTGCTAAGTTTCGTGGGCGATTAAAAGATTAATCTTATCAATGCCCCAAATAAGCAAGCCGAGTGAAATTGTTTATATTTTAGCAAACCAATTTTAATTGGCTTGCTGGTGTTTCTTAATTGCACTAAACTTTCAAACTGCTCATCAATGCCCATGAAATTTAGCTTTTGTTAGCAACTGGGCTTTTGTTAACTATTATTCTATTTATCATTTAATACACCTACTCAAAAAACTCATTAGCATATTTGTATGAAAATTGATGATTCAACATTAAGCTTATATCACCCTTTTTCAAATTATCCCCAATAGCAATTAAATGGTTAAATGCTGATCTAACAGCACCTGAACCGACACTTAATCTTCTGACTCCTATTCTATTTAATTTCTGAAAATCGTTGAATAATGGATTGGCTATAATATTCAACGGGGCGTCAATTGCTGACACTAAAGTTTCAACTATTTCCTCAGATAATGCTCCTGGAATAAATACACAGTCGGCACCAGATTTCACAAATGCGTTTCCTCTTTCTATTGCTGTAGCAATTTTTGATGCATCATCGGCAACATCCAACCAATAAACACAAGTCCGTGCATTGATTACAAATGGAATTCCTAATTCTTCTTTCAGTTGAACTAATGATTCAATCTTTTCGAGCTGAAAATCTAAATCGTTTAAGTTTCCGTTTGGCAAGCCATCTTCGATATTAATACCCACTGCACCTGCAAGGATTAATTTCTTAGCATTCTCTTTAACCTCTGCAACAGATTCGCCGTATCCACACTCAAAATCTACCGATAGAGGTATAGATATCCTCTTGGTAATTTGTTTAACTACCGTACAGAGATCTTCGAAATGAATACCCTCTCCATCTGGATAACCAAGAGAGTAAGCAATACCAGCGCTAGTAGTCGCTACCGCATTAAATCCCTGCTTTTCAAAAACAATGGCACTTCCAGCGCTCCAAGCGTTAGGCAAAACAAGCATTTGCTTCTCTTGATGAAGTTGATGAAATTTCTTAGCTAACTCTATTTGTTTTTCTATAATCATCTTAAAAAATATTTTCTATGTTTATACATATCGCCAATACTGTAGTCTATAAATCTATTCCCTTTCAAGCAAAATGATATTGCATGCACAAATAGTTATACTTAGTTGCTTTGCCTTGTTGCTAACTAGTTTATAACACCAATATTGTTGTTATTTCTTATGTGTCAACAACTCATATCAAATTGAACAGTACCAAAGCTAATAAAATTCAAATAAGTGTAAGGCCGTCAGAGTTTTCAAGTTTCAAATTCTTTCCAATTTATTTTAAAGACTGATTAAAAGCTTTAAATGTTTCAAATGATTGTTCTGAATATGGCTTTGATTTATAGATTCTTTCGTTGATTCCTTTTGCATATCCATCACAATGCATAAGCCGATTTTCTGATATGGTAATTTCAAATCTCGCTTCAGTAATAAAGTCTGAAGGCAGGTCATTATTTTTTAAAGTCTTCGCAATAATGGGAGGTAAAGAGTCCAAATAGTACAATAATGGTTTAATTTCCATTTCTTTTGGTGAGATTCTTTTTTCCAATACATCAACCTTCACTTCATCCATTCCTAATTCAGATGCGGCATTCACAATCCAATCGCTCATGTATCCGCCATCCCAATAATTCAAAGTAGAAAAGTAGGAATGAGCTAAACTGTGAATTAAGCTATTTAAGGTCTTTGTTTTTGCCATAGCTTGTCTTTTATCTATTCGTGGTATGTATGAATATAAGTGGTTGCGTGGCTTAACACTTAACTTTGTAAGTGCTTACTACGTAGGATATTCCTTTAGAAATTCCTACGTAGATGAGAACAAGCAATTACCTATAGCCATTGTTGTACGGTGGCTAATTTCTATAGGTAAATTGCATATTACTAATGGTTTGAAATTAATCGATTCTTCTACCTTTCATTTCACGCCCTCCTTGAAAAAGGGTTAAACTATCTATGTTGCCAGCATCATTTTTATTAAAGGTTAATTGTGCATCAACTACTTTTAGATAAAATTCATTTTCAGATTTTGGAAATATATCAACTATCGGTTGTCCTGTGGCTTGCGTTTTTAATTGATTTCCTTCTCTGCTAACGGTAATAATAAATCCCGGTTGGAGTTCGTATTTACCGATATAAGTATCTAAAACAGCATTGGATACTTTTACTTCTTTTATCAAATCGCTTACATCATCCCCAAGTTTTTTTAATGCATTGATACCACCTTGATTATTGGGGTTTAGTGTTACTGATTTTCTGTAATTTTTAATCGCTAGCTCGTTTTTACCTAACTTCATTAAACTTTCTCCAAAACTATCATAGGCATTCGACGATGTAGGAAATTCTGTAATAATAAGTTGGAATACCTTGCTGGCTTCTTCCACTTTATCAGAACCCATAAGTTGATAACCAATATTATTCATTTCTCTTTCACTTAAGTTATAAGCTTCAGAATCTTTTATGCTATTGTAATGAGATATTCCAGCATCAATACCTTTTTCTTTAATAACAAGCAATACCGCATCGGCTACCGACTTTTTAGGTCTATTATAGTCTTTGCCATGCATGATACCTCGAATAGCTATTGTCATTTCGTTAAGCGGTGCACCACCGGTATTATTTAGAAGGACTACCAAAGATTTATCAGAAGTTGCTCTAGAAATATTAGTATTAAAACCATTAATACCGCCACCATGACTTATGGTATAGATACTATCTTTTGAGGATCCTATTTTATCATAGCCAACAGCCCAACCATACGCATAATGCGTGTTGCCAAAAGCAGATATGTTAGGCTTAAAATACATTGTCATATATTCTTTTGGTAAAAGAGTAGTGGTATAAAGAGCCTGATCCCATTTATAAAGATCATCAACAGTTGAATACATCGAACCAGCTGAATATGGAATCGTCATATCTAAGTATTTAGAATTTACATACTTTCCACCTTGTTTTTCGTATCCTGTAGCTCTATTTTTTAAGATATCCCCATGATTATCATAACCCGTATCTGTCATGTTTAGTGGGTCGAAAATTTTATCTTGAAGCATTTCTTCATAGCTTTTCCCAGATACTTTTTCAATAAGAACACCGAGAAGAAAATAACCCGAATTACTATAGCTAAATTTTTCACCTGGTGTAAATTCCAATTCCTTATCAGCAAATTTTCCCACAAATTCTTCCGGAGTATATGGATTGCGACTTTCGTCATCCATGAATTTAGGAAATGCTGTGTAATTTGGTATTCCTGAAGTGTGTGTTAGTAAATGATGGATAGTTATAATATCACCACTGGTTTTTGGATAATCTGGCAGATAGGTGGTAATTGGCGCTTGTAAATCTAATTTCCCTTCCGCTACTAATTGTAAAATTAGCATTGCAGTAAATTGTTTGGTAATTGACCCTAAACGATGTTTTGTATTGGCTTCATTTGGAATATCCCATTCCATATTTGCCATACCAAATCCTTTCTTATAGATAACTTTTCCTTGATCGGATACTAAAACGGAACCATTAAACTTACCATATTCTTCATAGGTACTTAAAAGTTCTTCGATTTGCTCAACTTTCGTTTGAGCAAAACTTATATTGCTTATTAATATTAAAAAAAGTATGAAAATTCCATTTTTGTAAATTGAATAGTTTGAATTTGATTTCATAATTGAATATTTAAATGGTTCATATTTCATTCTAATAAAGCACTAAGTAAGCAAGCCGATTAAATTTACTTATTTATATTTTGAGCAAGACAAGTTTAATTGGCTTGCAGGTTTTTCTTAATTAAGTTGAACTATCAAATTGCTCATCAACGCCCATGAAAATTTAGCTTTTGTGCCTGTTGTTATTTATAAGAATTCCTTTTTTAATATTTTAATCAATTTTTCTGATTCAGTAATGTTATTATCAAATAGACTTAAAGCTTCTCTTACTTTTGGATATTCATCAACAAATTCAATTTCAGTTACTTCTTGTAAATTAAAAAACTCCATGATTTTTAAGAACGACTTTTGATTAACACCCCAAAATTTAATGTATTTTGATTCAGGAATAAATATTTCAATTAATTCAGATTCTGTATGAAAAATTAATCCAATATCAATGAATGTGTCTCCAGTTACTTCTTTTTTGTAATGACTTAAAAATTCGAGGACGTATTTTTTATCTAAATATTTCCCATAATTTGGTTCCGAATCTGCATGGTTAAAGATCAAAGCTGACTCTTCTGGCAATTCTTCACTTAATGCAATGATTAAATCCCATAATCTTGAATTGTCAATATTTATTTCAGCAAAGAAATTAAATGGTAATTCCGAATGCTCTTGATTGTTATCCTTAGGTAATATTTTATATCCTTCAACAATTCTTGCTGTTTCCCGCAGTTCAATTCTCTCTTTCGCAGAAGAGTTCTTTGGGATTTCATCCAATCGTAGAGGACGAATTGTCTTTGGTAGTTCTAATGTTGGTTTCATAATTACAGGTAACGTTTCGCGGGTATGGCGACGTGCCGCATTTCCCGCAGGTCTGTTGATTATAGTTTTGTCGTTCAAATTCTCACTTCTGCATCCAGCCGAGACAGACCGCGGCATGCGCTATGACCCGCTGTTGGCAAACGTTATTTTATTAATTTTGAGTTTAATATTTCTTCCAAGTCATTTTTCGATTTTCTACTCTCAAATTTGAAACTTACAATCATCATGAGGTATCCTGCTAACAACATACCCAATAGAACAAAAATTGCAGGTTCAAACTTGTTTTCATCAATACATGACTTTAATAAAGTAATAAGTCCAAATCCAACTCCACCAAACCAAATAGTCATGAATATGTATGCAATAATATACATTCTCATTTTTACCTTTATTTGTGTACTGCCACATATTTGAGATATTTCACCTATTATTATTGGACGAAAGGAGTTTTTATTGTTTATAATCCTTTTTATTTTAAAAGTATTCTCTTTCAAATATCCTTCGTATGGTTTTGATTGATTGTTCTTTAATCCTATCCTAAAGGTTTTCTTTGGCTCGATATTATGACTGATATTGTTTTTTATTACACTCTCAGATAGTTCAGATTCATATATTAAATATTCTAATGGGAAGAATCTCATATTAATTCATTTTAGGCATTTCTGTAATTGGAAATATATTTATTGAACCAAAGAAATTAATTTATAGCACTGTTGTCTTTAATGTTTGCCAACTAGTTTATAACACCAATATTGTTGTTATTTCTTATGTGTTAACAAATCATATCAAATTGAACAGTACCAAAGCTAATAAAATTCACATAAGTATAAGGCTGTCAGAGCTGTCAAGTTTCTTATTCTTGCCAATTATTTTCTTATTTCAAAGTGAGTTTAATTGCAAATAGTGCTTTATGTAATAAAAAGGACTTCATTTTAGGATCGCTTTTATTATAGCGAAACATGTTCTAATAAAGTCAAAACAAAGTAATCTAGATATTTTTATTGGTGATTGAGGCTTTGCCTATTGAAGTCTACCCGCTTTTACTAAATTGCTTGTGTAGCTTGTAAAATGAAGGACTACAAACTGAGGACCAAGCGAAAGCCTAAACTGTCGTAATTGCTACTTGGATAGCAGTTGCTACGATTCGAAACGGGGCAACGGTTTTCGCCACTGAACCAACCACCACCACGATTATCCAGGTAAGATCCTGATGAAGAACCCTGTGGATTTGTTTGGGAATTGCTGCTATAGCTGCCGTAGATATCAGAACACCACTCCCATACATTTCCACTCATATCGTAAATGCCCAATTCATTGGCTTGTTTGCTTCCTACCTTGTGTGTTTTATTGCCTGAATTATTGATATACCAAGCTACATCATCGAGAGTATTGCTGCCCGAATAGGTGTAGCTATGTGTTAAATTACCACCTCGAGAGGCAAATTCCCATTCAGCTTCGGTTGGCAAGCGATAGTTTAAGCCGGTTTGTTCATTTAACTTGTTAATAAATGTTTGTATTTCGTTCCAGTCGACTTGTTCTACGGGCAGGCTGTCACCTTTAAAGTGGGATGGATTATTATCCATTACTGCAGTCCATTGTGCCTGCATCACCTCATATTTGCCAATTTCAAAACTACTTATAGTAACCGAATGAATCGGTTTCTCATCTGGATCCCCATTATTGCTACCCATTTGGAAGTTGCCACCTTGTACACTAATCATATCCATTCCATTAGCAGTAGTAAACTCTCTTTCTTCGCCATATGTTGTTCCCAAATCATTTGTAGCATATGCGCGTACATAATAGCTTGTGTTCTTTTTTAAATTGAGTAGGGTACTTACAAATTTACCGGCTTTATTTTCGTCTACTGTTTTCCCAGTATTAACATCTAAACTAACATTTGCTGAAGTATGCCAAACAAGGCCTTTTGCTGTAATTTGCATATGCCCGTTACTAGTTAAATTACCACCACAAGTAGCTCTTGTATTTGTTATTATGGAAATTCCCGAAGTGGTGATTTCAGGTTGGTGATAGCTTTCATCTTCTTCTTTGGAACATGCAAATAGTGCCAATAGTAGACTTAGCTGTAGAAAGAGGTGTTTAAGTTTCATTAATCTAATTTTAAGTATGGCAAGCCGTAATAGCTAAGAAGATATTGCTGGTGTTTGCACAAAAGTAAGGCTAGGTTAAACATCATTTTAAGCTGAGAGAATACAAACTTAAGTGAATCTATATAACTATTATCTTGTCAAATGTGTCAAGTTTAACTTTGTGATATAATTCACTCTTATTTCAGATCTGAATTACTTTGATGAAATGTATTTATTGATTTTTCTGGTGAGAATCGGTGGTAAATTTTTATATCCGTAAAGAATTTATTTACATCCAGTATTTTTAACCGCTACCGCACGATTGAGTCGTGTGGTTTTTACAATACCAATAGAAATGCTTAAGTATTTAAAGCCATAAAGACTAAATAGCAGAAGCATTCAGGTATTTTTTTTTTCTCGGTGACACTCCGTGTAACTCGGTGATAGATTTTTGTATCAGTAATGATTTTATTTACATCCAGTTTTTTAAACCACAGAGGGCACTGAGGCGCACAGAGGATTTGCATGACTTGGAAGAATATAAGAATTAGACTGATTTTTTCTCGGTGATACTCCGTGAAACTCGGTGGTAGATTTTTGTATCAGTAATGTTTTTATTTACATCCAGTTTTTTAAACCACAGAGGGCACTGAGGCGCACAGAGGATTTGCATGACTTGGAAGAATATAAGAATTAGGCTGATTTTTTCTCGGTGATACTCCGTGAAACTCGGTGATAGATTTTTGTATCAGTAATGATTTTCTTTACATCCAGTTTTTTAAACCACAGAGGGCACTGAGGCGCACAGAGGATTTGCATGACTTGGAAGAATATAAGAATTAGACTGATTTTTTCTCGGTGATACTCCGTGAAACTCGGTGGTAGATTTTTGTATCAGTAATGTTTTTATTTACATCCAGTTTTTTAAACCACAGAGGGCACTGAGGCGCACAGAGGATTTGCATGACTTGGAAGAATATAAGAATTAGGCTGATTTTTTCTCGGTGACACTCCGTGTAATTCGGTGGTAGATATTTTTTAACTACTAATAGTCTTACTTACAAGAGGTTTTATGCTAATACGAAATGATGTTTGGACATTTTAAAGCATAAAAAAACACCTAATCAAAAGATTAGGTGTTTTTTATTGGGGGTGGGCCCACATGGGCTTGAACCATGGACCCCCTGATTATGAGTCAGGTGCTCTAACCAGCTGAGCTATAGGCCCGACAAAAACAAGACGGTAAAAGTATTTTATTACCTTTGTTTTGCGACTGCAATGTTACATATTTGCATTGAATTATTCAAAATTTGAAACAATTTTTTTTATGCAAAAATACAATTCCATCCCTAATATAATTTTCGATTTTGGAGGCGTGCTCCTTAATATTGATACGGATCAGGCAGTTAAGAGTTTCCAAGCGATTGGTCTTTCCGATGTGGATCGCATTAAAAAAGAATATCAAGAAAATGGATTATTCGATCGTTTGGAAAAAGGAATCATAAGTCCAGAGTTTTTTAGAAGCGAATTAAGAAAATACATAGATGCCGAAGTAACGGATCTGCAAATTGATGACGCATGGAATTCGATGTTGTTGGATTTGCCAGCTGAACGTTTAGAGCTTTTAGATCGCCTAAAAAAGAATCACCGCATATTTCTATTGAGTAATACCAATATCATTCATTGGGAAGCTTATATGGGTATGGTAAAAGAACAGCACAATGTTTGTTTATCTGATTTTTTCGAAAAAGATTATTATTCGCATAATATGGGTTTACGAAAGCCCGATCCTAAGATTTATACAAGCGTTTTAGAGCAAGAAGGTTTGGTGCCATCAGAAACTTTATTTGTTGATGATATGTATGCGAATTACGAAGCCGCAAAATCGGTAGGCATGAAGGCACACTTTTTGGATTTGGAAAATGGGGAAACAGTGTTGGATTTGTTCTAGTAGAGGAATCTATTTTTTACGGAAGCTTCCCATTGTATTGTCGTAATTGATGTAATACAATCCGTTTTGTAATGTTTCCAGCTTTATTTTATTTCCGAATCCTTTAAAAACGATATTTCCGTAATTATCGTAAATCTCGTATAAGGTAGCGTGGGTAAAAAGCAATTCGTCTTTTACCTTTTCGGGTCCAAAAGTAATGGCTGAAAGGGCAGATTCATGCTTAATATCTGCAGAATAATTAGGTGTCCCTGTATAATCAGTTTGATATATTCTGTAAGTGTTTTCGCCAGAGTGCGGACGAACATCCAATTCATACTTATTAAGTTGAGGCTTTCCATTTCCTTCAACTTCTCCTATGGTAATCCATTTATTCCATCGATATTGTTGAACTACAAAAGCTAAGGAGCCTAATTCTCCTTTGGTAGTCCAATGAAGGATGCCTTTTTTATCGACACTAGCAGTTTGGAGGTTAAAAGACGAGCTTGGTTTTATGGCTTCTGGATTAATAACCTTTGGAAAACATCCATTTTTGTAGTGGAGATTAATGTGTAAGTTTTCGCCAATGGCAAATTTAAATTGACTTAAATCAATTTCGAAAGCACTGCTATTAATTTCATCAGTAGAAGTTTGACCATTAACTGTAACCTCATATACACAGAAACCAACACCCGAGTCGGAAAATGGATTCATGACATAGATATTTTTGCCTAAGAAAACGCCATTAAGTTCTAGCTTGTCTCCGTAAGCAAAATTAAAAAGGAAAATGAAGATGATAAGTAATACTTTGTTTTTCAATGTATACAGTGCATTTGGTCTATATGCAAGATATAAAACAAAGAGTGATTAAAAAAAATTAATAGATATTATTTATGAATCCAATCTCCATGGCTTTTAATGATCTCTGTAAGCTCATGAATGGCACTATCACTCGAAATATTCTTTTTAATTAGCTCATGCCCTTTGTACAAGCTAACTTTTCCAGGACCAGCGCCAACATAGCCATAATCCACATCGCCCATTTCTCCTGGGCCGTTTACAATGCAGCCCATAACCCCAATTTTAAGATGAGTTAAATGAGAAAACTGTTTTTTAACCTCGGCAACTACCTCGTGCAACTTAAAAAGAGTTCTTCCGCATCCAGGACAAGAGACAAATTCTGTTTTGGTGGTTCGAACCCGTGCCGCTTGCAATATACCAAAGGCTGTAGAATTGACCTCCTCATGAGAAATGTCACCATTGTTATCGAGCCAAATTCCGTTGGACAAACCATCGAAATATAAGCTTCCTAAATCTGCGGAAGCTTTAATGTGAAGGTTTTCCAGATTGGATTCGCTAAAGGATCTTTTAAAAATAACTGGCGCTTTGCATTTTGCTTCAATCAATCGTAGAGTAAATGCTCTTTGTTCGGCAAAAGCATTCTGATGATTCGATGAGCATACCAAAACCACTTTGGGATTGTCCTTTACCGCCTGAATAAATGCATCAGTTAATTGCGAATAGCTGCATTCTACAAAAAAGAGATCGCTGTGGAAGAAAGATAAATTACCGGTAAGAAACTCATCTGCCTGAAACATTGGATAAGTGTTTTCGGCAAAATTATTCGCCATTTCCCAACATTCCTGATCTACAATTATGCCCAAATCTTTTGGGTAATCAGCAAAAATGGCATCAAAACCATTTACAAAAAGGTAATCGGCAGCTAACTTGCCCTTTTCCCATTCAAAAGTATCTTCGTTTAAAACATAACCTGCCTTCTCTGGCAATTCGGTAGAAATATACGATTCGTGACTAGCATCGGTAACCACAACAGGAACTTTAGAGCTTCCAATATTGCGGATTACTAGCGTTGATCTTTTGTAAAAATCGAATAGGTTAACATCTACATTTTCGATTGGAGCAATCGGCTGGTGCCCTTCTTTTTCTAGAACGTAATCAACCAATTTTTTTCCTACAGGAGATTCAATTTCTGGATCTTCGGTAAGAGAGATGCGAACCGTATCGCCAATACCATCGTTTAATAAAGCTCCAGTTCCAACAGCCGATTTAATACGTCCATCTTCGCCTTCGCCAGCTTCAGTAACGCCTAAATGCAATGGGTAAAACATGTTTTCGTTCGCCATTTCGCTTACCAGCAAACGAACTGTTTTCACCATCATTATCGTATTACTCGATTTAATTGAAATGGCAACATTCGGAAAGTTTTGTTCTTTACAGATTCGTAAAAATTCTAGCGTTGCCTCTACCATTCCTCTTGGCGTATCGCCATATCGACTCATGATTCGATCCGATAAAGAGCCGTGATTGGTTCCAATTCTAATTGCCGTATTGTGTTCTTTGCACAGACGAATTAGTGGAATAAATTTGTCTCGTATTTTTTCTAAATCTTCCTGATACTTTACATCTCCATATCCTGGATTTGCAAAATCAGCTCTTTTATCAACAAAGTTTCCAGGATTGATACGAACCTTATCGACATATTTGGCAGCAATTAAGGCTGCTGCCGGATTGAAATGAATATCAGCAACCAAAGGCGTGTTATAGCCTCTTTTTACCAATTCCTCTTTAATAAATTTAAGGTTCTCGGCCTCTTTTGTGCCTTGAGTAGTAAGGCGAACATATTCTGCTCCCGATTCAATCATTCGAATCGATTGCTCTACACTGGCTTCAATATTATTGGTATCGGTATTGGTCATCGATTGAATGCGAATCGGATTGTTACCGCCTAAGGCAGTAGTTCCAATTAAAGATTCAGACGATTTACGACGAGAGTAGTTAAACAGATCTTTACAAAAAAGTTGATGATTTGAGAGACTCATTTCCTTGGTTTTAATTTAGAAGTACAAAGGTAGCTAATTATGAATTATTAATTACGAATTACGGATTTCTCATAAAAAGAACGGAAGAATGATTAAATTCAACCTCAGATTAGTAGTTTAAAATACATTTCAATGTCAATAAAGGTTCAGGAAGTAAGCAAGTTATACGGAAAGCAAAAGGCTTTGGATAATTTGAGTTTTGAAATTAAACAGGGCGAAATTGTCGGATTTTTAGGGCCAAATGGTGCTGGAAAATCCACAATGATGAAAATAATTACCGGTTACATTCCGCAAAGTTCAGGTTTGGTAGAGGTAAATGGCTTGAGTGTAAGTACTGATTCTCTTGATATAAAAAGACAAATTGGCTATTTGCCAGAGCACAATCCGCTGTATTTAGAAATGTACGTGAAAGAATATCTAGATCATGTAGCATCCATTTACAAGCTAGGAAAATCGAAAGCGAAGCGAATTGCTGAAATGGTTGAATTGACAGGCTTGGGCTTAGAACAGAACAAAAAAATTGCATCTCTTTCGAAAGGATATCGCCAGAGAGTAGGAATTGCACAGGCATTAATTCACGATCCTAAAGTGCTAATCTTAGATGAACCAACAACCGGCTTGGATCCCAATCAATTAATCGAAATCAGAAACTTGATTCAGGAAGTTGGCAGAGAAAAAACGGTGATGTTATCAACTCATATTATGCAAGAAGTTGAAGCTTGTTGTAAGCGAGTGTTAATTGTAAACAAAGGTCAGTTGGTTGCCGATCGAGATATTGATTTTCTAAGCAATCGAAAAGAAGCTAAAATTGTGGAAGTCGAATTCGCAACCGAATTTCCATCAGAACTGCTAAGCGAAATTGCTGGGATAGATAATTACAAGTCTTTAGGAGAGAATCGTTTCTCAATTGTTTCTAATGAGGATATCCGAAAAGATATTTTTGAATTTGCGGTTTCCAAAAACCTCATAATCCTTGAAATGAACACCCAATCGAAAAATCTGGAAGACATTTTCCACGAATTAACAGTTTGATTTAAATTGTTTTGATGTAAATTTAATTTTACAAAATAAACAATATGAAAGAAGATCAAATTACTCAGAAAATAATTAAGGCTGCAATGAAAGTGCACTCTAAGCTTGGGCCTGGATTGTTAGAATCAGCGTATAGTGCATGCCTGTATTATGAACTATTAAAGGCTGGCTTAAAAGTTGAAAAAGAAAAAGCCTTGCCATTAATTTACGATGAAGTAAAATTAGATTGTGGATATCGTATTGATTTATTTGTTGAAGATCAGGTTGTGGTAGAATTAAAATCTATTGTTTCCTTTAAGGATATTCATTTAGCACAAACACTTACCTATCTAAAATTGGCTGATAAACGAATTGGTTTGATGATTAATTTCAATGTTGAAAAACTAAAGTACGGCATTAAGAGAGTTATTAATGGGTATTAACATCTCTGTGCTATGTATTTAAAAATTAAAAAGTAGTTCCATTTCATTAAAAAAAATATCTACCACTGAGCTACACAGAGTGTCACCGAGAAAAAGTTAGATTTAGGTTTCCCTTTGTAATTCTTTGTTCGTATTCAGTATTTATTTCTTTCGGTAATGTAAATCCTCTGTGCGCCTCAGTGCCCTCTGTGGTGGAAGAAAAGAATTGTTAGTTAGATTACATTGTGTAAAATGATTCTACCACCGAGTCCCACAGAGTATCACAGAGAAAAAAAATAAGTCTTTTTTTTCTAAGTCTTGCTCTTCCTCTGTTACCTTTCGTGCTCTCGGTGGTAAAGAAATCTGATATGGATTGATTTTACCTTGTGTGAAATAATTTTATGTGTTCTCTCTTACAAAAATAGAAATCTCCACTACAATAAAGACTTGTAGCTCTTTATTGGCTTGGAAGTCCCTGTTTTTCAGATCAAGCATTTGTTAAAATGTTGTAAAACCAAGAGTTTAGTTTTGTTTCTTTCCAAAATAATCATTTCCTTTGCCTCGAATTAAGTGGAAAGATTTGGCTGCTTGCGACCACAGAAAAAAATGCTAAATGGTGAACTATGTGCTTTTCTGCACCTAGACAACCAACCATTGCTTTCCCGTATCGTGTACTCCGCTATTTACTTAGCGGACTTAAACAACAACGCTTGTCGATTTATTAATTCGTTTAATAATATCGACATCACAACTAATTATTATTTAAATTATGGGATATTTATTTACATCTGAATCCGTTTCAGAAGGACATCCAGACAAAGTTGCTGATCAAATTTCAGATGCTTTATTGGACAAATTTTTAGCTTTCGATCCTAACTCGAAAGTAGCTTGCGAAACTATGGTAACAACAGGACAGGTTATCTTAGCTGGAGAAGTAAAAACCAAAACTTATATCGATGCTCAAGATGTGGCTCGTCAGGTAATCAACCGTATTGGTTATACCAAAAGCGAGTACCAATTCGATGGCACATCATGTGGTGTGTTAACGGCTATTCACGAGCAATCGGATGACATTAATCGTGGTGTAGATCGTGAAGATCCAATGAGCCAGGGAGCGGGTGATCAAGGGATGATGTTTGGTTACGCTAGTAAGGAGACTGACGACTATATGCCTTTATCTCTTGACCTGTCACACCGTTTGTTAATCGAGATGGCGGCTATTCGTCGCGAAGGTAAAGAAATGACTTACCTACGTCCTGATTCAAAATCACAGGTAACTATTGAGTATAACGATAATGACAGCATTAAGCGTGTGCATACCATTGTCGTTTCTACTCAGCACGACGATTTTGGTCCTGATGATGAGAGCATGTTGGCTAAGATTAAAGACGATGTTCGCAATATCCTAATCCCTCGTGTGATTAACATGTTGCCAGCACGTGTTCAGGCTTTCTTCGATGCAGATTTTATCCTTCACGTTAACCCAACAGGGAAATTCGTGATTGGTGGCCCTCATGGTGACACGGGGCTTACTGGTCGTAAGATTATTGTTGACACTTATGGTGGAAAAGGTGCTCACGGTGGTGGTGCATTCTCGGGTAAAGATCCTTCAAAGGTAGACCGTTCTGCGGCTTACGCTTCTCGTCATATTGCAAAAAACCTTGTTGCTGCTGGTGTAGCCGATGAAATTTTGGTTCAATTGTCGTATGCTATTGGTGTGGCACAGCCTGTAGGTATCTTTGTTGAAACTTATGGCAAAAAGAATGTTGAGTTAAGCAATGGCGAAATTGCTGATAAAATTGCTGAGATTTTTGACCTTCGCCCTGCTGCTATTGAGCAACGTTTAAAGCTACGTAACCCTATTTACGAAGAGTCTGCTGCCTATGGTCATATGGGACGTACGCCTCGTACTGTTACGAAAACATTTGCTTCGCCTTATTTCGAAGATAAGACAATGGAAGTAGAGCTTTTCACATGGGAGAAACTAGACTATATCGAGAAAGTAAAAGAAGCTTTTAAGCTTTAAAATCGATTAAAAAATTGATTATTAGCCATTTCATTTATTTGAAATGGCTTTTTTTATGCCGATAATTCAACTCAAAAAAATTTATTTGGGGCTTCCCCTTCGGGTCGGGCTTTCCGTTTCAACTCCTCATTCGTTCCTCATTGCGGGGTTTCCACTATAATCCCTAAGCCAAAAAATAGCATTATTCATACTTAAGATCGTATCATTCGTCCTAAATATTAGATACTTACTTGTATAATCGTATTTTAATCGCTAATTTCAGATAAGAAAGTCTTTTATTATTCAAAGAACTCTTTAAAAACACAATTAGTATTTATTTAAGATCTAAGGTATGAAAAATTGGTATTTATATATTGCACTGCTTTTGTTTACAGCCTGTTCAAGCAGCGGGGATATGATCGATGAAATGGAAGAAATGGTTGAAATTCCCAATGATCAGGAAAACATGATGGAAGAAGAAGAAACAACAACAGCTAATTTTGTTTCCGATGCTCATCCAACATCAGGAACCGCAAGCATTAGTGAAGATGGCTCAACACTATCATTAACCGATTTTAAATCGGACGATGGACCTTTGTTAGAGCTCTATTTAGCTAGCGATTTAACTGCAGAAACCTACGTTTCTCTTGGTGAATTAAAAGGTCTTGATGGAGATTATCAGTACAGTATTCCTACTGGAACCGATTTGGAAAGCTTAAAATACGTTATTGTTTGGTGTGTCGACTTTAAAGTAAGTTTCGGACATGCCGTGTTGCCATAAACGAGTTAAAACAATTAAAAACAGTAAAGTCAGATCTTAGGATCTGGCTTTTTTTAGTTTGCGTCCAGTCCTGAAATAAGCTGACAGTAAAGAGACTTATTTTCGAATAAATGATTTTATTTTTTGATTACACTTGTTTTTTTCTGCTTAATACTTGAAAAGAAAGGTAAGCAAGCCCAACAAATATCATAAACCATACAAAACTAAGCAGAACACTTTTAATCATTACATCAGATTTAATTAAGTATTCTGGAAGAGGCAATTGTATTAGATTTGTGATAATAATTCCTATTATTATTGATATGAATATTTTAAATTTTCTATTCATTTTATTTTTCAGTTTTTTTAATTTTTGCCTCAATAGGGTAATGTATTAAGGTATCCTTAATGCTCTTTTCAATTGGAATGAACTCAAAACCCAATGCTTCTTTAATTTTCTGATTAGAATAGTATTTCACATGATGTGCCGATCGTGCATTTTCTTTGGTAAAACCAGGTTCTTTAAACAAAAAGATTCTTTTTAGAAATGCTACTCTCCAAGCTAACCCAGTCATTTTTTTGTTTGCATATCTTGTTGGTCCTTCAATTCCAAGCTGTTTTGCAATGGTCTTAAAGATGAATTCGAAAGAGCAATTGTCACCATTAAGGATAAAGCGCTCATTTTCAATCTTACTTTCCATTAATTCATGCATCGAACGGCTCACATCTTGAACATCAACATAGCCGGTAATTCCTTTGGTATAGTATTTTAAACCTTTGGCAACCGTACTAAAAAGTTGAGAACTGCCTTTGTTCCATTGCCCTGGTCCCAAAATAATCGATGGATTTACGATTACTGCGCTTAATCCTTCTTCAATGCCACGCCAAACTTCCAGTTCCGAATTAAATTTACTAATCGAATAACCTGATCGTTTTTCTTCAGGACTCCAAGCCGTATTTTCACTTACCGTATCTTCACCTTCTTCCGGAGAACCTAATGCAGCAATAGAACTTACCATGCAAAATTTTCTGATATCAGCATCTAAACAAGCATTTACCAGGTTGCGAGTTCCCTCAATATTAATATCCTGCATGTTTTTATGATCGTCTTTTTTAAAGGAGACCAAAGCAGCACAATGGTAAACATCTTTGATTCCTTTAAGCGCATCTTCCAAAGAAAAAGGATCTAACATATCTCCATCGAACCATTCAATTTTATTAAAAAGCTCATCTGCTTTTTCGGAATAGTAAGCAAAAGTTGTACGTACCATCTCAATGTTGCTGCTCTTGCGTTTCAATGCACGAACCTTTTTTCCTTTCGAAAGCAAATCGAATAGTAAATGTGAGCCAACAAGGCCTGTTCCACCGGTAACTAAAATCATGGAAGATTATTTAAAATAAGTAGTATCCTGTAAGGGATGTAAAGTTAACATCGAAAAGCTATTTCGCCCAATTCAGTTTTATGGTTTGTATCATTTGAGTTGATACGCTCAATGGCACTGGACTGGTTCCGGCTACATTTTCAATAATTTGTTTTTCTTCGGCAGTATAACTTTTATCAGGAAAATTGAACTCTACGATAACTTCCGAAACTCTTCTTGGATCACTCTCCATTATTTTAGTAATGTTCAGCTCAGTTCCTACAATGTCGATATTGTTATCGCGAGCAACAATTCCCATAATGGTCATAATACATGAACCGAATGAGGTTGCCATTAAATCTGTTGGAGAAAAAGCTTCGCCTTTCCCTTGATTATCAATAGGAGCATCGGTATAAATCTTATTTCCCGATTGTAAGTGAATATTTTCTGTTCTTAGATCGCCTAAGTAAGTTGTTTTTACTGTTGTCATGTTGTTTTTGTGTTTAGTGAAAAGTATCAATGTATATTTTGTTTTGTGAATTTACGCTTTACCATTAAACTTACAAATAGCATGATGTGGATAAACACAAAAAAAAATATTTATCTGTCACCTTTTTTTGAGATCAGACTGTTAAAGCTTTATATAAATCAACATAATAATTAAACAAATGAATAGAACAAAAGAGAATATCATATTCGTACTAATTTTTAGTGTGGTTTTTGCGATTGTTACAACAGCTTTTGAATTTTGGATATATGATTGGGTCAAAATTGAGAAAAATATAATTGTAGGTTTAACTGTAAGCATTTTACTTCTTCTTGATAAAATCTATAAATTTTCAGATAAGATAAAACAGAAGCTAACATTTATAAAATAGCTTGTAAATCTTTGCAATTTTCTTTCAAATTAAAACCTAATTAAATTTAAAAATTTCGAATTATAAGCAATCGGAATTCTAGCGAGAACAATCTGCTTTTATGTGTCGATAAAATTGTACTTATACCCTTGATTCTGCAATCACTATGATCATCATGTCTTGTATTTTTTCTATATTTGTGAACTTTTTGACGAATTCTAGATAAATATTACATATAAATGAGCACAAAATTTCCAGATTACAAGAACTTAGATCTTTCACAGATCAATAAAGATGTCTTAAAGGAATGGGAAGAAAACAAGACTTTCGACAAGAGTTTAGAAACTCGTGAAGGAAATCCATCTTTTGTTTTCTATGAGGGACCCCCATCAGCTAACGGTATGCCTGGTATTCACCACGTAATGGCCCGTGCACTTAAAGATATTGTATGTCGTTATAAGACGCTTAAGGGTTTTAAAGTAGACCGTAAAGCAGGTTGGGATACACACGGACTTCCAGTTGAGTTGGGTGTTGAAAAGGAATTGGGTATTACCAAAGAGGATATTGGTAAGAAAATTACCGTTGACGAATATAACGAAGCTTGTAGAACGAACGTGATGAAATATACACGTGAGTGGGAAGATTTGACTTCGAAAATGGGTTATTGGGTGAATATGGATGAGCCATATATCACATACGACAACCGATATATTGAAACTTTATGGTGGTTGCTTAAGCAATTGTTCGAGAAAGGTTATTTGTATAAAGGATATACAATCCAGCCATTCTCACCAGCAGCAGGTACGGGATTGTCAACTCATGAGTTGAACCAACCTGGTTGCTATAAGGATGTAAAAGATACAACAGCAGTTGGTCTATTTAAGATTGAGAAAGACGAAAAAAGTAATTTCCTTTTCGAAGGAATCGACTGTGATGTATACTTCATGGCCTGGACAACTACGCCTTGGACTTTGCCATCGAATACGGCACTAGCGGTTGGCCCTAAGATCAACTATGTACGTGTACGTACTTTCAATCCATATACAGGTAAAGATTGTGTGGTTATTCTTGCTAAAAACTTGTTCTACAATTTCTTTGATAAAAAATACGAAGGACTTGAATTGGGAGAATATGAAGTTGGAAGCAAGCGCTTAACTTTTAAAACTCTTTCGGAACATGTTGGAGCAGATTTAGAAGGTGTTCGTTACGAACAGTTATTACCTTGGGTTAAGCCTGAAGGTGATGCTTTTCGCGTGATTTTAGGTGATTTCGTAACTATTGAAGACGGTACAGGTATCGTTCATATTGCGCCAACTTTTGGTGCGGATGATGATAGAGTAGCGAAAGCTGCTGGAATTTCTCCACTTATTTTCCGTGATAAGGAAGGTAAGATGCAACCAATGGTTGATCGTACAGGTAAGTTCTTCAAAATTGAAGACCTTGATGAGGAATTCGTTAAAAACCATGTAAATACCGAACTTTATGCTCCATATGCAGGTCGTTACGTTAAGAATGCTTTCGATAGCAGTTTAACTGAGAAAGATCCTACTTTGGATGTTGATATTGCTGTTGATTTGAAGAAGAGCAGTCAGGCGTTTAAGGTTGAGAAACATGTTCACAACTACCCACATTGTTGGAGAACTGATAAGCCGGTATTGTACTATCCACTGGATTCATGGTTTATCAAGACGACAAAAGTTCGCGATCGTATGATCGAGCTAAATAAGACGATTAACTGGAAGCCAAAATCAACTGGTGAAGGTCGTTTTGGAAAATGGTTAGAGAACCTGCAGGACTGGAATCTTTCTCGTTCTCGTTATTGGGGAACACCTCTACCTATCTGGGTAAGCGAGGATCGTAAAGAAATGAAATGTATTGGTTCTGTACCTGAGCTTAAGGGCGAGATTGTTAAGTCAATCGAAAAAGGATACATGAGCGAAAACATGCTTGAGAAATATGTAGAAGGTGATAACTCAAAAGAGAACTATGAGAAGTTCGATCTTCACCGTCCGTATGTTGACGATATTGTATTGGTAAGTGAGTCGGGACAGAAATTATTCCGTGAACTAGACCTTATTGATGTTTGGTTCGATTCAGGAGCAATGCCTTATGCACAGCAGCATTATCCATTCGAAAACAAAGAGGATTTCGATAAGAAATTCCCAGCACAGTTTATTGCTGAGGGTGTAGACCAAACACGTGGATGGTTCTTTACGCTACATGCTATTGCAACCATGTGTTTCGATAGTGTAGCCTTCGAAAATATTATTTCAAACGGTTTGGTACTAGATGCGACAGGAAATAAAATGTCTAAGCGTCTAGGTAATGCGGTTGATCCATTCTCAACAATTGAGAAATATGGTTCAGACCCATTACGTTGGTATATGATTACCAATGCTCAACCATGGGATAACTTGAAATTTGATTTAGGTGGTGTTGAAGAAGTTCGTCGTAAATTCTTCGGTACACTATATAATACTTACAGTTTCTTCCAATTGTATGCTAATGTTGATGGATTTACCTATTCAGAGGCAGATGTACCAATGGAAAAACGTCCTGAAATTGACCGTTGGATTCTTTCTCTTCTTAACTCATTGGTGAAAGAGGTTGAAGAGTGCTACGAAGCATACGAGCCAACTCGTGCTGGTCGTGCTATTCAGGATTTCGTGAACGAAAACCTATCGAATTGGTACGTTCGTTTATGTCGCAAGAGATACTGGGGTGGTGAGTATGATACAGATAAAATTTCGGCATATCAAACACTTTATAAATGTCTTGAGACCATTTCTATCTTGGGATCACCAATTGCACCATTCTTTATGGATCAATTGTTTAAAGATCTTAATTCAGCTACAGGTCGTTATACTGATGAGTCTGTTCACTTGGTAGATTTCCCTAAGTACGATGCTGAAGTTATCGATAAGGATTTGGAAGAACGTATGGATATGGCTCAGAAGATTTCTTCTATGGTGTTAGGTCTTCGTCGTAAGGTGAAGATTCGTGTACGTCAGCCATTGAGTAAGATTATGGTTCCAATTCTTGACGAAGCAATGATTCCTCAATTGGAAGCTGTAAAAGGCATTATCCTTTCTGAGATTAATGTAAAAGAGATGGAATTCATTACGGATACATCAGGTGTATTGATCAAGAAGATTAAACCGAACTTTAAGACTCTTGGACCAAAGCATGGTAAAATCATGAAGCAAATTGCTGGTGAGATTGCTAAGATGAATCAGGATGATATCGTGACTTTCGAAAAGGCATCTGAATTTACAATTGTTGTAAACGACGAGAATGTAGTTTTGACTCTTCAAGATGTTGAAATTATCTCTGAGGATATTCCAGGTTGGTTAGTTGCTAACGAAGGAAAGCTTACTGTTGCTCTTGATGTAAACATAACTGAGGAGTTACGTCAGGAAGGTATTGCTCGTGAATTCATCAATAGAATTCAAAATTTGCGTAAGGATAGCGATTTTGATGTTACTGATAAAATTTCATTGGAAATTGCTATGCACGATGCCATAAATGAAGCAGTAAATACTCACAAAGATTATATTGGAAGTCAAACCTTAGCTGTGAGCGTTGAATTGGTTGAAAAATTAGCCGAAAATGAAGCCAAAGCAGTAGAGATTGAGCAGGGTGTAGAGAGCTTTATTAAGATCGAAAAAGTTAGCGAATAATCGATTTTTTGTTATCTTTAAAAAAAAAAGATACTATGACTGAAAAAAAACGCTATACAGACGAAGAATTGCAAGAGTTCAAAGACTTGATTTCTCAGAAGCTTGCAAAAGCAAAGAAAGACTATGAAACCTTGAAAGCTGTTATATCTAATAGCTCGGGAAACGATATTGAAGATACTTCTCCTACTTTTAAAGTTCTTGAAGAAGGTGCTTCAGTTTTATCGAAAGAAGAGGCAGGAAGATTGGCACAGCGTCAAGCAAAATTCATTAGTCATTTAGAAGCTGCTCTAATTAGAATAGAGAACAAAAATTATGGAGTTTGTCGTGAGACAGGAAATTTGATTTCTAAAGAAAGATTGCGTGCTGTTCCTCATGCTACACTTAGTATTGATGCGAAGAACAAGCAACTTTAAAAGCAAATTATAATATACAGAAAATGATTGGGAGAGAAGTCTTCCAATCATTTTTGTTTACCACCATTTGTTTTTATTTATTTGATATCTTAAAATTGATGGTAATTAACGTTTAAAGAATCATTATGTCCTTATTTAAGAGATCGGTAGCACTAATTGTGTTGCTTCTTGTTTTAGATCAGATTGTTAAAATATGGATCAAAACCAATTTAATGCTATCGGAAGATATTCCGGTATTTGGCGATTGGTTTATCATTCACTTTATCGAGAATAATGGAATGGCATTCGGAATGGAACTGGAAGGCAAGTGGGGGAAGGTATTGCTTAGTCTTTTCAGAATCGTTGCTATTTGTGGTATAGGTTGGTATTTGAATGATATTTGTAAAAAGAAAGCACCTAAGGGGCTAATTCTGTCAATAGGATTAATTTTTGCAGGAGCCATGGGGAATATTATTGACTCTGCTTTTTACGGTATGATTTTTAACGATAGTTACTATCAGGTAGCGAGTTTTCTACCAGAAGGAGGAGGTTACTCTTCATTTCTTCATGGTAAGGTTGTAGATATGCTTTACTTCCCTTTAATAGATGGTAATTTCCCATCCTGGTTTCCTATCTGGGGAGGAGAACATTTTGTATTCTTCCGTCCTGTTTTTAATATTGCAGATTCATATATTACAATAGGTGTTGCTTTAATCCTGTTGTTTCAAAGAAAATATTTTATAAAAGAACATGAATAAAAAAAGGCTCCTTTAAGGAGCCTTTTTTTATGATTTAGCCTGACTGGCTTTTCGTCTTCTTTGTGCTTTAAAATACAATATTTGGCTGCGTAAGCTCCATATACCTCCAGCAATTATTAAAAGGAAGATCCATTGTTTGCGTCCCCATTCTGCATCGCCAAATAAGCCTTTCGATAGCATTACAAGCGACATTATCACCAGAAGTAAAGTAACTAGTGCTGCAACATGTCCTATGGCCGCATTTTCTTTTCTAATACCTGGTGTACAGAAATATAGAATAAGGCCAAAAAATGCAGGAATTAAAGCTGTAAACTGCCAATCTCCTACTTCTAAATATCTAGTTACAAAGCCAAATAATCCTGCAAGTAGCAGTACTATTGAATAAACTTTATTGATTTGATATGCTTCTTTCATGAGTCTTATTTTTATTTAAATTAAATTTAAATACTAAAGTACAAAAACTCAAGAACTTTCAAAATAGCTTTCTAATTTAAGAAAGTATAAAGCATAAGAAAGGCCGCCACTCCTGACAGCCTTTCTTGGACAACCTTAAAACTCAACCATGTATTGATTATCTTACCGATACTACTAGGTATTTTGAAGACTTCCAGAATTCAACTGGATCTAGTATAGTAATTCCTTCAACTGTTTCAACTCCCTCAACCTTATAAGAGCTACTTGGATGATTGGTTACTAAACTAATCTTCTTCCCGATAACAGGAATCGTAGTAGTTTTGGTGATATCAATCTTTTCAAATTCACTTGTATTAAAATCTTTACTAAGAACAGCAGTTGTTCCAATTCCGATGAATCCACCGTCTTTAGAAATTACGTTCTTTTCTTTTAGTTCTTTACTAGTTCCAAATACATAGTAAGCTGTATTTAGATTGCTTGTTGTGTTCTCAATTTGTTTTGCTTTGTTTTCGTTTTCAGTATTCAAAGCCAACACAGTTCCGTTTAATTCAGTTACTTTTCCATTTAAGTTTTCTACTTCAATGTTTAGTTTTGCAACTTTATCATTAAGAACAACAATTTCGCCTTCTTTTGTTTCCAATTCTGCTTTTAAACGATCAGTTAACTTGCGTAACTTAGAGTTTTGGTACCAGCTATTGTTTAATTTTTTATCTAGTTCTTCAATCTTTAGCTTATTTTGTTCTAGTAAGTTATTGATTGATGTTAAATCACTTGCAATTTTTTGTTTCTGAGATTGATTTGGATTCTCAGCGTTTACTGCTATGATATTTTCTTTCTGCTTAATAATTTCAAGGTTTTCTTCAATTGTATTTAATGCACCAATAAAATCATTAATAGAAGAATCTTTTTCCTGAGCCATTACAGTTAGTTGCTGATTTTGCTCTCTTAGTTGTTTTAATTCTTTTTGATTACACCCAACAAAGAAAGGAACGATCAACAATGCTATAATAATACGTTTCATAAATTAGTTTTTAGAGATTAGGTTTCGTTACTTGTTTCCAATACATATGTGAATATCATGCCAAAAGTTTCTGATCAGTTAATTTATTGGATTTACTTTCGCAAAGTGCAGCTAATCAGGATGAAATGTAGAGCTTATTTTGTGCTCTAAAAAGAGGTGAGATTTAAGTCCCCAATTTGCATGGGGAATAATTCCCCAGTTTTTGGGTATATAATCCCCAGAAATAGTTAGCAGACTGCGAATAGCATATAGAAAATTTAAGAAATACGACTAAAAAAATTCTTCTTAACTTTACAAGTAGTGATTCAGTTTCTACACAAAAGATTCAAATTCTAGATAAGCGAATGGTCTCAGAGAAAAAAAGCAATATTAAGATTAAGGTGATACTTGGATATATTTTCGTTTTTATAGCGATTTTATCCTCACTCTTTATTGCTTACGGAAGCTATAATAAGCTTCTCGATTCGGTGATTTCACTTTCGAAGCCAGACGCTGAAATGACCAGAATGAATCGTGTGCTTACCAACCTATCGGAAGCGGAGAACAAAATTAGGATCTATTCTTTAACCAAAAAGGAAAGATACCTAGCGCATTATGCTGAAAATATTTTAAACATACAGTCTGACCTTGATTCCTTAAGAGCATATAGTCCGGATAGTAGTAAATCGATCTTTTTAATTGATTCAATGAACTTTTTATTAGAGGAACGTGCTGATAAGTTAGAGCGGTTTGTTTGGTTAAAAAGGTCGAAAGAGAAAGAGAAATTATCTGAAAAAGCAATGAAACAATTAAGTGAAGTTTCGGATGCCACAAAGACAAAAATTAAAACGACTACGACCACAACAACCATTTTAGACACTGTTGTAAGGGCTGTAGAAATGCAGAAAAATGAACAGGAGAAGAAGAAAAGCTTCTTGGCAAAGTTATTTTCTAAAAAGGAAGATGAAAAAGTAGATTCTTCAGAGACGGTAATTCAAAGAACAAAGGTTACTGTTGATACGACCTATTTGCCACAGGCAGATAGTTTATTGAGAAGTTTGGAAACCATGTTGCAAACTGCACAGGCAAAAGAACAATTGAATAGAGAGATTGTGTCTCGAGAAGAGTTGAGATTATTAGAGGAGAACACGATAATTTGGGATAAAATAAAACTCTTGCTTCGACAATTGGAAACGGAGCGTTTGGAGCAATTAGCTATTGATACAAGTCTTGCAAAGAGAGCTGCAAATGATTCTATTTTCATGATCTCTGTTATTATTATCGTGGGATTCGTTCTCGGAATATTGTTTATCATCTTCATTTTAACAGATATCACGAAAAGTAATTTTTACCGTTCTGAGTTGGTTGTAGCTAAGGGAAAAGCTGAGAAATTGGCGAAGGTGAAAGAGGATTTCTTAGCGATAATGAGTCATGAAATACGAACGCCTTTAAATGCAATTATTGGTTTTACGAATCAATTGAATAAAACCCAACTAGAAGAAAAGCAAAAAGGATTTGTTAGAGTTCTTAAGAATTCTTCGAAGCATTTGTTGGGATTAGTGAATGAGATTCTTGATTTATCTAAAATTGAAGCTGGGAAATTGCACATTGAAAACATCCCATTTCGTCCTCATACTTTGATTTTTGATGTTTATGATGTTTTAAATGTGAGTGCAGAAAATCGCAAATTCAATTTCAATTGGGAATATATTGGCGACCCTAAAATTAATTTAGATAGCGACCCTTTTCGAATCAAACAGATTCTTTTAAACCTAGGTAGCAATGCCATAAAGTTTACCAACGAAGGAGAGGTGACGATAAAGGCCTCGGTTATTCCTAGTGATAATTATTCCATTTTTGAAGTGAAAGTTATTGATACCGGAATAGGGATTGATGAAAGTAAATTAGAAACTATTTTCGAAGATTTTTCTCAGGCAGATTCCTTCTCGGCCAGAAAATATGGAGGAACGGGTTTGGGTCTTGCCATTAGTAGAAGACTAGCCAGATTACTTGGTGGCGATTTGTTTGTAGAGAGTGAGTTGGAAAAAGGTTCCTGTTTTACTTTACGCATACCTCTTTTGGAATCAAAGGAGGAAACTATTGATTCTAAAGGTGTAAAGGAGATTCAAATTCCAGAAGCACTTAAAGCAAAAAGATTTTTAGTTGCTGATGATGATCCGTACAGTTTGTTATTGCTGAAAACGATTTTTGGAGGTTGGGGTTTGGAAGCCGATTTTGTTGAAGATGGCTTAAAAGCTTTTGATTTAGTTCGAGAAAAGAACTATGATCTGATTCTTACAGATATTCATATGCCAGAAATGGGAGGGATTGAGTTGTGTCGACAGATTCGAAAATTAACTCAAACTCAAAAAGCTGAGATTCCAATTGTGGCTTTAACTGCAAATGTAAGGGAGTCTGATTTGCAAGAGTACTTGCATTCAGGAATGACAGAATGTTTGGTTAAACCATTCGATGAGGCCAAACTTATTAAAATGCTTTTGGACTTATTTGAGCATAAGGTAGATGATGAATTGCTTGAACTTCAGCTTGCTGATGCTGTTCTTGAAGAGAGTTTATTTGATTTAAGCCAAATAAGGCAGTTTACAACCGATCAGGAATTAATAAATCAAATACTACAGCAATTTATTTTATCGGCGAATGAGAATGTCGCTTTACTGAAGGATGGATTGCAAAAAAAGGATTACTTAGGGATTGGCGAAATATCACATAAGATGCTAAGCTCATTTAACCAATTAAGGGTGATTGATGTGGTGCCTTTATTGACGGAATTGGAAGAATTACTGCATAAAAAGGAAAATGCAAATCCTCAATTTGATGATATTAGTGATTTAATAAAGGAGGTAGAAATCAATACAGAAATTGTGATTTCTAGCATTCAGGAAGAGATATCGGTTTAGAAAAATTTAGATTTCAATTCCGTATTGCTTTATCTTATTGTACAAGGTTTTTCTATCGATATTGAGCATTCTAGCCGCTTTCGATTTATTGTAATTTACTTTTCTAAGGGTAGATATGATCAATTCTTTTTCATTTGCAGCCTGAATTAGCTTAAGGTTCGAACCTTCAACAATAATGTTAGATGCTGCACTATCTTTAAGAATTTCGTTTGGCAAACTAATTAATTCAACTTCCTCTCCAGGACTAAGTAGAACAGATCTTCGCACGACATTGCGCATTTCTCTTAAATTACCCGGCCATGAGTAAGATTTGAACTTCTCTAAAACCTCGGCGCTAAAGCCAGAGATTTCTTTATTTAGTTCATGATTCGATAAGTCTAGGAAATATTTAGCAAACAATTCAATGTCTGCATTTCGATCTCGTAGAGCAGGAACAGTAATTTTAAATTCATTTAATCGGTGATACAGATCTTCTCTAAAATCACCTTTATTTACTGATACAGAAAGATCTTCATTGGTTGCAACGACAATTCGAACATCTACATCAATATCTTTATTGCTCCCTATACGTCTTACTTTTCGTTCTTGCAAAGCTCTTAATAGCTTAATTTGAATCTCGTAAGATAGATTTCCAATTTCATCAAGAAATAGAGTTCCACCTTGAGCGGCTTCAAATTGTCCTTCTTTATCGTTAATTGCTCCTGTAAAAGATCCTTTTATATGACCAAAAAGTTCACTTCCAGCTAAATCGTTCGATAAGGCACCGCAATCTACAGCAACAAATGCTTTTTTCTTTCTTTTGCTATCGTGATGAATTCTACGTGCTGCAATTTCTTTCCCAGTACCACTTTCCCCTTCAATAATAACCGACATATCAGTAGGAGCAACCAGTTTAATGTATTGATCTATTTGAAGAGAATTCGAACTGTTTCCTCGAACAAATTCAATCTCATCTTTTTTCTTTTTTTCTTTTGTCTTTTTTGAACTCTTTGGCTCTTCTGATTTTTCTAAGGCTGAATTAATAAGCAATAGAATTTCATCAGGATTTAATGGTTTGGTTACGTATTCGTAAGCGCCCATTTTAATTGCATTCACTGCCGTTCTTATATCAGCATAAGAAGTCATGATAATGACCGGTACATGAGGATGCATGGCCTTTATTTTCTGTAGAAGTTCCAATCCATCAAAATCAGGAAGACGAAAATCACTTAGAACAAGATCAAATTGAATGTTCTCCAATCTTTTTAAGGCTTCTCCTGCAGAAAATACAGTATCAGCATCAAAACCTTTACGCTTAAGTAAACCTTGAAGCATCAGGCATATTGTTGGATCATCATCAATTATTAAAATCTTCTTCATTCGGCAAGTAATCTTGGTTAATACATTTTAAAGAGATGCAATAAAGAAATTTTCTTCCTTTATCTGCTTCAATCAAAATTACATAAAAAGAGTGGAGGAATGAAATGAGTCGGCTTAATTTATGATTTATTAAGATATTTCTGATATTTAACTGTATAACAATAAAATAAGGCCAGATTCTAAGGAAAGAATCTGGCCTGTTTTATTTTTTGAGCTTTTTAAGTTTATTATTTTGGATCTGAATCAGCTAAAACAAAATCCAGTTGCTTAGCAGCCAAGTTTGCTTTTGTAACAAGTATCTTCACCTCATCGCCTAATTGGTATATTTTTCTGTGATGACGACCAACAATACAGTAGTTCTCTTCGTCAAACTCATAATAATCATCCTCCAGCTCACGAATAGAAACCATTCCCTCACACTTGTTGTCATTCAGTTCTACGTAGAATCCCCATTCAGTAACGCCCGAAATGGTTCCTTCAAATTCCTCACCCACATTGTCGATCATAAACTCAACTTGCTTGTACTTGATTGAGGAACGTTCTGCCTGAGCAGCACGTTGCTCCATATCACTACAATGCTTACACTGCGATTCGGTTTTATCCAAATTAGCCGATTTTCCACCATTTTCATACTGGTTCAACAAACGATGAATCATCATATCCGGATAACGACGAATTGGTGATGTAAAGTGTGAATAGTAATCGAAATGCAAACCATAGTGGCCTACATTATTGGTCGTATATTCAGCTTTTGCCATTGATCGTATCGCCAATGTCTCAACCAAATTCTGAATGTTCTCACCTTTCACATCATGTAATAATGTGTTTAAGGATGTTGATATTGCACTTGCATTGGTTGTTTTAAGACTATAGCCAAACTTGTGAATAAAGTTATTGAAGGTTTCCAGCTTTTGTGTATTGGGTTGATCGTGTGTTCTGTAAACAAAAGTTTTAGCTGTTTTCCCTTTTGGTACCCGACCAACTGACTCAGCCACTTTTTTATTTGCCAAAAGCATAAATTCTTCAATCAACTTATTCGAATCTTTCGACTCTTTAAAGTAAACACTAAGCGGTTTTCCGTTTTCATCGATATCGAATTTCACTTCATATCGGTCAAAATCAATAGCACCTTGCTTAAATCGTCGTGCTCTTAGCTTTTTAGCTATTTTATCGAGGCAAAGAATCTCTTCCTCATAATCCCCCTCGCCTGTTTCAATTACATTTTGAGCTTCTTCATAGGTAAAACGACGATCAGAACAAATTACCGTTCTACCAATCCAGGTTTTACTGATATCACCATTCTCATCCATCTCAAACACCGCCGAGTAAGTCAATTTCTCTTCATTAGGACGCAATGAGCACAAGCCATTCGATAAACGCTCTGGTAACATCGGTACAACTCGATCAACCAAATAAACTGAAGTTGCACGCTCGCAGGCTTCTTGCTCAATAATGCTTCCCGGACGCACATAATGCGTTACATCGGCAATATGAACACCAACTTCCCAATTGCCATCCTCTAATTTTCGAAGCGATAAAGCATCATCAAAGTCCTTTGCATCAGCCGGGTCAATTGTAAAAGTCGTGATATCTCTAAAGTCACGTCGTTTAGCAATCTCTTCTTTAGTGATCTCATCAGAGATTTCTTCTGCCGCTTCGTTCACATGCTCCGGAAACTTATATGGCAAATCGAACTCTGCAAGAATCGAATGCATCTCGGTATCGTTGTCACCTGATTTCCCTAATACATCCGTTATTCGCCCTATAGGATTCTTCGCTTTCTTAGGCCATTCTGTCATCTGAGCAATAGCTTTATCGCCATCTACCGCTCCATTTAGTTGTGACAAAGGAATAAAAATATCGTGAGGCATATTTCTTCCAAGAGGAATTAAAAAAGCAAAGTTTTTTGAGGTTTGAACAACTCCAACAAAACTGGTTTTCTTCCTTTTAATAATTTCGACAACTTCTCCCTCAGGCTGTTTGCTTTTTTTACGTGCGTATAAGTAGACAGTAACTGTATCGCCATGCAATGCACGATTAAGGTTTGCTTGTGATACAAAAACGTCTTCTTCAATATCGTCTGATACAATAAATGCTGCACCACGAGCTGTCATATCAACAGTTCCCGTAATGTTGCCCATTCTCGATTTTAGCTTGAATTTTCCTGTTGAAATTTCAGTCAGTGCATCCAAGTCAACTAAATCGTATAGAATACCAACAATTAATTGTTTTGTTCCCATGTCTTTAATTTCTAAAGCACTGGAAATCTGTTTGTAATTGAATGTTTTTGTTGGGTTGTTTGAAAAAATACCATCAATAAGTTTTGATAAACTTTTGCGGTTATATCTTGGGCTTTCTTTTTTATTTTTTTTCTTAATTTTTTTTGCCATTTCTTAATTTTTGTAATGCTTCAATAGATTTGATCTGGTGAGCAGTTATTGATTTAATGTAAGAATAAAAATCCTATTCTGAGATGTTAATTCTGTGAATTTTATCTTAAGATTTATCTTACTTGCAGCTTTTTCTGCATTAATTTTATCCAATTAAATCAAATTCTATTTACTGTTTTTAGTTTTCCTCTGTTGAATTTCCAGTTTTTTCTTTAGGAGAAGTTGTAAGATTTTCAGCCTTTTTGCTGATGGGAAATCTCATTATCAGAGATGTTGGATAGAATAATTAATAGGACAAAGATAGGTGAAGGAATCTATATTGACAATAAAAAGCGAATATTATGACAAAATATAATGAAAAAGGAGTGTTTGTACCTCCTTATTTTCGAATCGAAAAGGAACTGTAAAGGCTGAAATTAGTTTCCTAAATGACCGCTATCAGTCAGATTTCTAAACTTATTAGCATGTTTAGACAGTTGGAGCAATATTTTTTTATAATTTTACAGACCCAAAAGAATATCGACATATATTAAAGTTATGGAAAACAAGTTGTTCATTTATAACACATTAAATCGCAAAAAAGAATTGTTCGAACCAATAAACGCTCCTCATGTTGGCTTATATGTATGTGGGCCTACTGTTTATGGTGATGCGCATTTAGGGCACTCTCGTCCAGCAATTACATTCGATATATTATTCCGTTTCCTAAAGCATTCTGGTTACAAAGTGCGTTACGTTCGTAACATTACCGATGTTGGACACCTTGTAAACGATGCTGACGAAGGAGAAGATAAAATTGCTCAAAAGGCTCGTTTAGAAGAGTTAGAGCCAATGGAAGTGGTTCAGTATTTTACGGATCGCTACCACACCAATATGGATGACTTAAATGTACTAAAGCCAAGTATTGAGCCTCGTGCTTCCGGTCACATTATTGAGCAAATGGAAGTGATTGATAAATTGTTTGAGAATGGTTTTGCCTACGAAAGCAACGGTTCGGTTTATTTCGATGTAGAATCATACAGCAAGCAACACGATTACGGTAAGCTTTCCGGTAGAAAAATTGAAGATCTTATCTCAAACACTCGCGAGCTGGAAGGACAAAGCGAAAAGAAAAATAGCTTCGACTTTGCACTTTGGAAAAAAGCGAATCCTGAACATATCATGCGATGGCCATCAAAATGGAGCGATGGTTTCCCGGGATGGCACCTTGAATGTTCGGCTATGAGTCAAAAATATTTAGGTTCTGAGTTTGATATTCATGGCGGTGGACTTGACTTACAATTCCCTCACCACGAATGTGAGATTGCACAATCAACAGGAGCACACGGTCACGAAGCAGTTCGTTACTGGATGCACAACAACATGATCACCATCAATGGTCAGAAGATGGGAAAATCATTGGGTAACTTTATTACGCTTGATCAACTGTTCTCTGGTGACAACGATGTGTTAGAGCAAGCTTACAGTCCTATGACGATTCGTTTCTTCATATTACAAGCACATTACCGTAGTCCTCTTGATTTCTCAAATGATGCGCTTAAGGCTGCAGAAAAAGGATTCAACAGATTGATGGCTGCAGTTGCAACTCTTGATAAAATTAAATCTGGCGCAGAGTCAACAGTTAATGTTGAAGAGCTAAAAACAAAAGCTTATGCGGCATTAAATGATGATATCAATACGCCAATTCTAATTGCTCATCTTTTCGATGGTGTAAAAATGATCAACTCATTAGCAGCAGGCAAAGAGCAAATCACAGCAGAGCAACTCGAAGATCTTAAGAAACTTTATAACGAATTGGTTTATGATGTTCTTGGATTGAAAGATGAAAAAGAAGCTGAGGGAGGAGCCAATGAGATTCTTGATAAGCTAATTTCTTTATTGCTTACAACCCGAAACGAAGCAAAACAAAATAAAGATTGGGCGACTGCTGATAAAATTCGTGACGAATTAAACAGTTATGGTATCGCCATTAAGGATACAAAAGATGGTTCCGAATGGGAAATCATTCAATAATATTAACTGCCTTGAGTAATCGAGGCAGTTTTTTTATTTTTAGCTAAATTTATGACTTGTAAGGTCAAACAGATCTTTCTACTAAAATATTCTTGTAATGAAGATTTCTTCTTTCTTAACACTTGTTCTGGTTTTTATACTTTCATCGTGTAATGGTAATAGTGTGAATCGCGACAATGGCAAAGCTAATTCATCGGCACAGGTTGTCGAAAAAACAATTGAGTTTGTAAATAGCTTACGCATTAAGAGTCCGCACAGAGGTGATGTATTCAGCTATGGAAAACAAATTGAGATTGTAATTAATCCTAAAAAGAAGAAAATTGAGATTGATTCAATTCAAATATTTGGAGATGGCGAATTGGTAGGAAGTTTGAAGCAAAAGCCTTGGGTAGCAAAATGGACTCCTATGAAAGCTAAAATGGGAAGACATAACCTAAAAATATTGGCTTATCAAGAAGATGGGAAAGTAGGATTGGTCAATACTTACATCAATATTAAATCCGATAAGGCTCCTGTTGAATACTCTTTTGAAATTGTGAAATCTTACCCTCATGATAAAAGAGCTTACACGCAAGGATTGTTTTTCCACGATGGTTATTTATACGAAGGAACTGGTCAGCAAGGAGAATCTTCACTTCGAAAAGTAAAATTAGAAAATGGAGAAGCACTTTCATTGTTGAATTTGGAACAAGAATATTTTGGAGAAGGAATTACCTACTATCAAGGAAAAATCATCCAATTGACCTGGAATTCGGGAAAGGCTTTCGTGATGGATGCCGAAACATTCGAAAAGACAGATACTTTTTACCCACAAACCAATAAAAGAGAATGTTGGGGAATTACTACAATGAAAGATGAATTGGTCATTACCGATGGTTCTAATGCCTTGTATTTTTTCGATCCGAACAGTTATGAGAGAAAACGGGTTGTTGAAGTATATGATAATGTTGGAAAAGTTGATAGCTTAAATGAATTAGAATATATCAACGGTAAAATTTTTGCTAATGTTTGGCTAACCGATCGTATTGTCATTATTAATCCTGCAACAGGTCAAGTTGAAGGAAGCCTAAATTTGGGTTCAATTATGACCATGTCGGATAAGCGAAAATTGAGAGATGGCGATGATGTATTAAATGGAATTGCCTATGATTCAGCTAATGATCGCATTTTTGTTACGGGTAAGAGATGGCCTAAAATGTTTGAAATCAAACTGAAAGAAAACTAGATTTTATTCTTCTTGTTTTTTCTGTGTTGTTTCTCGTATAATCAATTTTGTTTTAAGCACAATGTTGGTTTTAGAAATGTCCTTGTTTTTATTGATATTGGATAGAATTAGTTGGATTCCTCTCTTGCTAATTTCAATTTTCTGTAGATAGGTCGTAAAAAGCGTCTTAACGAAATCGTATCAGATTTGTGAAAATGAAGAAACTAATATTAGCTCCAGATAAATTTAAAGGTTCGCTAACGGGAATGGAGTTTTGCGATGCTATTGAAAGAGGCATCCGAAAGCATACTTCGGATATTGAAATCGTAAAATTGCCTTTGGCAGATGGTGGTGATGGCACAATTGAGGTCCTGAACTATTATCTGAATGGAGAAATGATCTCTTTGGAGGTTCATGATCCTTTGCATAGAAAAATTCAGGCTAGTTACCTGTATTCCGAAAGCAAAAAAACGGCTTTTATCGAAATGGCCGAAGCTTCGGGTATTCGTTTACTTAAAAACGATGAGGCGAACCCATTGCAGGCAAGTACTTATGGTACCGGAGAATTAATTAAAGATGCTATTGAGAGAGGCGTAGAACATATTATTTTGGGTATTGGTGGTAGTGCTACTAACGATGCTGGTATGGGAATGGCGAGAGCCTTAGGATATCGCTTTTTTGATTGTGACGAGAAGGAACTGAAAGGTATTGGAGCAGATTTAAACCAATTGGCTTTTATTGATGATTCGGAAGTGCATGAAAACTTGTCTAAAATTAAAGTGGAAGTAGCATGCGATGTAGATAATCCATTGTATGGTCCTAATGGTGCTGCTTACGTTTATTCTCGGCAAAAAGGAGCCACTGATGAAATGATAATAGAACTGGATGGTGGTTTAATCAATTTTTGCGAATTGGTAAACAGGCAATTTAAGAGAAATTTACAAACAATTAAAGGAGCGGGAGCTGCTGGTGGCTTAGGGGCAGGTTGTATTTTGTTTTTAAATGCAAAGTTAAATTCGGGTATCGATTTAATAAAGAATGAAGCCAATTTCGATAAGAATATTAAAGGTGCCGATTGGGTAATAACAGGAGAAGGAAAACTAGATGATCAAACATTCTCGGGAAAAGTAATTAGAGGTGTTTTGGATTCAATAACAAAAGAAAAATTAGCTGTTTTTTGCGGTGTAGTCGATTTGACCGATGCTCGAAGAAAAGAAATTAGCATCGATCACATATCAGAAATTGCTACTTACGCTACCGATGTAGATGATTCCATTGCTAATGCAGGAATTTATCTTGAAAAATCGGCGGAAGAGTTCGCAAACAGCTATTTATAGATTAAGTGTTTAATAAAGCAGGCTAGTGTTTATAGGCAGGTTACCATAGGAAGTAGAGTTCTTGGTAAGCTGCTTTTTTTTCAAACTTATCATTCTCTTTCCAGAAACAAACCTGATGCAGTCATCTCCCGACTATAAGCAAGCTGTAATCGTCGGGTTATGACTGTAAAGTATTCTGCTACTACCTTCTGTCTTTCTGCACATCAATTGCATTCATCTGCTCGCCCTATTGGGTCATCTGCTACATATAATATATTCAACTGCATGTAGCAGAAGAACCTACTAGCTGTATCAGAAGAACCTACTAGCTGTATCAGAAGAGCTAACCTACTGTATCAGAATAACCAACACACCGTAGCAGAAATACTTTCCCATGTAGCAGAAGAATAATCCCCTTGTAGCAGAAACACATTTATCCTGTAGCAGAAGAACCTACTTGCTGTAGCGGAATAGTAATAGTTGGTAGCAGAAGAACCTACTTAATGTAACAGAAGAGCTTTTTGATGTAGCAGAAACACATTTGCCCCGTAGCAGACGACATATTTTGAGAGTAGATGCACTTCAAGAGTGCACAAATGGAATACCCTAGCGAACAGAAGCTCCAAAACCAATAGTAAGTGTGTATCACACCAATAAACTCGACAAGTTTGATAGGATGATTATTATGTGAATTTTATTAGCTTTACTACTGTTAAGTTAATTTAATGACTTTCGGATCATAAGATGCTGACAAACAAAAAATTAAAACGATAAAGATGAAAGACAATTTTAAGAGGCTGACTTTTAGTTTATTAATTGCAGTATTTGTTTTAGCTGCAAGTTCTGATTTAATGGCACAAGAAAAAGGATCGACTGATTTAAAAGATTTTAAAGTTGTTTTGGAGAAAACAGAAAACGGAATTAAAATGCAAAGTATTAAGGGAAGTGCTTGGATTGATTTATCGTTTAGCTGTAATACAGATTTACCACAAGCAATTGACGAATATGGAATGACAACTTTGGACAAAGTTTCTTCCGATAAAGACTCTAAACTTGCAGATTTTCTTATTACAATAATGATTACAGAAAATGGAATAGTTCTAAAAGGAATCGAAGGAACTGCGTGGACTGATTTAAGCTTTTCTCTAGCTGAAAATGACAAACAAGCAATAGGCCAATTTGGAATGACAAAGCTAAACTAAACTTAAATTCTTTATTGCTGATGCGAGCAATTGACACGTATCCATTTTCAAAGAAAATGGTTTAACTATATCTTACACTAGCCAAGGGATATTCGACGATTTTAAGTGTAACTTTTGTGATAACTGCATCCGCAGAGCACGAGCTAAAAGCTTGCGCTAGCTGGGGAAGAGGAAGCAAAGTTTGTAAACTTGGGTTTGCTATAATATAAATAAATTTAATTGGCTAGCGAACTTGGTGCATTGATAAGACGACACCTTAATCGCTTACGAAATTTTGTAATACCGTTATATATAATAAAGCATAATGACAAAGATTATTTTATTTTTACTATTGAGCTTATTGAGTAGTAATATTTCTAATTCACAAGAATTACACACAAGGAATACAAATTGGAATAAAGAAAATTTAAAAGGGCAGGTAAAATCCTATATAGAGACTAGGCATAAAGGTGAAAATATTTATGGTTTTGTAGTAGTAACATCTTGTTTAAGAAAAGAAAAGTTTGTGTTTAATAAACAGGGAAATTTAACGGACAGACTTTTTTACAACTGTTCAATCAAAAATCCATATCGTCAATGGACTTATAGATATGATAAAGAAGGCAATCAAGTAGAATTTAAGGAGTGTGAAATTAGTACTTTGCTTCCAGAAAAATGTATTACTTCCGAATATATTTACAAAAAAAAAGGCAACCAAATAGAAGTTATAATGTTTGAGATTAGAGAATTTTTTCCAGAGGCAAATGATGGGAAATATGTGAAAAAAAAATGGATTTATAATTATGACACAAAGACCAATCTGATAAAAGCGGAAGAATTTAGAGGCGAAGATAATTTAGAGCAAAAAATTACTTATACCTATGATGAAAAAGGAAATTTAACAGAGGAAAACCAAGTTTACAATGGAAAAGAACATTCAAAAAGCACTTTTAAATATAGTAAAAGTGGTAATATGATAAAAGAAGAATATTGGTGTGATTATGACGACGATTTAAATAAAACGTTTTATTATAAATACGATGAAAAAGACAATGTGATAGAAATTAATATTTTTTCATCTGCAGGAGACATTATTTATAAACAAGGTACTAATAAATACACATACGATGAAAAAGGAAATTGGATAAAATGTGTGGAATATAGAACTGGAAGAGATGTTCCTTCATTACTCGTATTAAAACGGACTTATAAATATTTTGATTGATTTTTTATAAAAAAATGTTTTAGGTATAGCTCTTGCTAAGTGAAACGGAAATAGAAAAAAAGACAAACTACTTCAGTAAAAGGAGTGGTTTTTTTATTCAGCAATATTCAAATTCCCTTTTTTCTTCTTGAAGAATGAGTTTTTGGTATTTCGCAGGCCAGAATAGCTTTCTAGAATTCCTTTTACGCTGCCAACCAATACTTTTGCTTCTACCATAATGGGAATTCGATTGTCGTCATTACTCAACCAAACGGTCATGTCTTCACCACCTTTAAACATGGTTCCTTCAACTAAAAGAGGAGAGAATTTCAGGCATTCAAAGCGTTCGCCCGAATTTGCCTTAATGGTTTCCAAGCCACGATAACGGATGTATAGAGAGTGTATTTCGTTATCGATTAGCATCGAAAGTGGAATTTTATCGCCTTTCTTGTATTTTGAAAAATCGATGTTTCGTACATAGTAAGCCACCGATAAAATATCAAAAGTACAAGGCTTATTGCTTAGGGTATCCAGCTTGACTGGTTTTTCTCTTTTCTGAATTTGAGAAGTAATTTGATTTTTTTCGTAATCGAACCAGTACTCATGATGCGCATCGTATTTGGCTTCATGTGTTCGCCTGTCGAAGTAGAGTGGTGAAAGAGTTTCAACATCTGCGTAGCAAGTTAAAGTATCTCTAAGCTTAAAGAACCAGTCAAATGCTTTTGCGTTTTTGCCTTCTCCTTTTATTTTAAAAACCTCTTTGCCTTTGTATTGATCTGCAGATGCAGAAAGTTTAACCTCTCCAGCAGCTACCCACAAAAAGCCCCAATTGTAATAGCCTCTAAAAACCAATTCCTCACCGGCATTAAAAGCAAAGTTTTTTTCCAAACATTGCGCTTGACCATTGCAAGTTCCTATTAGTAAGAATAGAAAAAGTACAATACTTTTAAGAAAAGAACCTTGCTTGGAAGTGCATCTAAATTTCATCAGTAATTTTTCTTGATACTTAATACTTGAAGCTTGATACTTTTACTTATTAACGGCACCAATCTTATTCTCAATAGCCTCTACCTTTGTTTTTAAACGGTTGTGCTTATTTTTTTGAATGTCGATGGTCATTGTGGTGTAAACACGTTCAGAGTCTTCCGCTAAAACGTCGTAACAGCTATTTACAAGCGCTAACGCTTCAGGAAGAGCATCTGTTTCAATCAATGTTCCCATTGCCGTTAGCTGGTAGCTAATACCGCTTTCTCGAATCAATTCAATTACCTTGCTAACCTGTTTGCTTACGCTATCTCCTTTGTCGGTAGGAAAAATAGCAAATTCAAGAAGTACTGACATATATTTGTTTGTTATTTGGTCTTTTTAGTTCTGGTTTTCTTTTTGTTCTTCAAAGCATCTTTCTCTTTTGCTTTTGCAATTTCGAGTTCATGCTTGCGTTCCATTTCCGCCTGATGCTTTTGGAAATTGATCTCAGGACCTTGCTCATTAATCTCAATGCGCTCTTTCACCTCCCAATTCGATCGTACTTTCATTTCTTTTCGGAAATAGTGTACCATTTCGGGTTGTAGGTTCTCCTTGTAGTTTCCAGTATCCCACTTTCCATTATCGTTACTGTCTACAATAATTTTAATCATGTAGGTTTCAGGATTTAAGTAGTTGAAAAATACCGTTTGATCTGAATAAATTCGTTGGCTTTGTATCACTTTTTCACTCTTGTTGTTCTTTAACAATTGCACAATAAGAGCTTGTTTTACATTTATCACATCGAGTGTTATTTTGCCGTAATGCTCTTTTTCACGGGTTGTTATCTTGCCCTCAAACTGATCTGAATTGATGCCATAGATATTTAAGAAAGCGGTTGAATCAATATCAACGGCATATTTTGTTTCTGCATCCCAATCAATTTTAATGTGGTAACGAAGCAGGTTTGCAGTGTCTTGTTCAAGTTTATAATCTACAGGTATTTGCAAGGTATCTTGCAGTCGATAAAAATGAATGCTGTCCTTATTTATTTCTGCAAGAGGTTCATTAAAATTAATAATCAGATCCTTGTGTAGATCTTGAGTACTGCTCGTTTTTAAATTGAATTTATAAACAGGCTTCTTAATTTTCATTTTTTCTTGTTTCTTCTTCGAAACCTTAGCCTTTTTCGGATCCTTAAAATTAAATTTCACGGTATCAATAAAACTAACCAACTCGCCAAGCGAATCTGTCTTTAAATATTCAAGCTTCGCTAGTAAAGTATCGCGTTTGTATATGCTCGAATCTTTAATCCAGTAAGAAAGTGTATCATTCGTTCTGTTTTTTTCCAAGATAAACCAATCTGTACTTTCTTCCACATCAATAAAATCAATAGAAAGAGTGTCTGTTCTTTTGGCACTAAATTCAAAATAGATTTTTTCTCTACGATCCCTTTTGTAGGTACTTAAATATTGAAGTGGATTTTCTTCATCAAACATTCTTATATGAATATTTGAAGGCTCTGTGGCAATCATCTTTTGTATTGCAATTGAGTCACCAGCAACACTATCTATTTGTTCAAAAATATGAGCACTTGGCGTGATGATATCATCATAGAAACCAATCATTTCACCTGGGCCATTGTATAGGAAATCTCGATTCCCATCAACCAAAGCAAATAATTTGTAGTCTCCTTTTGATAAATTATTCAATTGAAAATATCCGGCAGAATCTGTTTTTGCAACATAGCTTGGAATCGTTGTTAAGGGAACAGAATCATGCGTATTCAGATAAGCCATTACAATGGTCTTCTCAACAGGCAATTGATCAAAGGAATTGTCCAGTTTACCTTTAATGCTTAAGGAATCTAATTTCTCTCCTGTTGTAAAAACAAACTGATAGTTTTCCAGTGCATTTCCTTCATTATTATCCGCTATTCCTTCACCAAAATCTAGTGTGTAGGTTGTGTTTTCGCGAAGCTCTTCCTCTAATTTCACATAAATAGATCTACCCTTAAGTTTCACTACTGGTTTCTTTTTTAAAGGAGGCGAAATCGTAAAGTTTTCACTGATATCCTTTAATTGAACAAATTCATCGAAGAAAATTTCTATTTTTCCACCTTTAAAATTCGTTGCGAAATTTTCAGGACTTGTTTCGGTAACCTTTGGAGGGGTATAATCAAGAGGTCCACCAGTTGGCATACCTACATTTGCACAAGAATATATAAAAGCTGAAATTGCAAATCCTAAAAGGATATTAAAAGCTATCTTTTTCAAATTGATTGGTTTTGTTAATTGATATTCGGCAACAAAATTACAAAGTTTCAAAACAAAAATAAGTTAATAAAAGTAAAATGGATGCTTCCTTATCATTTTCCCTGTTAAAAAGAGATAATTTTCATGAATTGGCTGCAAATCAGCAATTCGATTTTGTATTTACAAGTGTTGGTGTAAGGGAAGCTTTGTTTGTTCTTTTTGCGATTACACAGGGTTATAAATGTGCTATTTTAAACAATGGTGATTTTTGTGAATCACTACACCCTATAGTAGATACAGCCGACAGAGATAATGCATTTTTATTGGCTTTTCGGAATCAATTCCCACATTTAATCTTGCCCGATGAATACTTAAACATCAAAAGGAATACATCAAAATGGAAAAAATTGCTTCCAGGCACAGTTCGAGATAAAGATGTTGCAAAATATGAATCAGCCTTGCAAATTGAGAATGGCGATGCGGTTTCCATCGATAAAGAGTTTAAAATATCGACAAATCGATTATTGATATCGATTTTGAAGAGTGCTGTTCAGCAAGGAGCAGTCGTTTTAAACCACATGCAATGTGAAAGAAAGAGTAAAAACCAGATTTCTGTTAGCGATCAGCTGAATGATCAGAAGAACTATTTGGTAAACTGTAAGACAATACTCGATTTTTCGCATGAACAGAAGTCGGAAAGTAGAGAGGAAATTCATTTGTATCTGCAAAAGAAAGGTTTGTTTTTAAAACGAAGCCTGAAGTTTGCACTTGATGGTGTGTTGATACGAATGATAAGATATCAAGACTATTTCCTACTCATTTACGAGTCGCAAGATGATAATAAACGGTTTGCACAAAAGTTAATCGATGAAATTAATCGATTGATAAACTGGGATCTGGAATTTTGTTTAGACGATATTGTAGATTCGAAATTGCTTGCGTGTTCCGAGAGTAATAGTCTAAAAAACCAATTGGAAGATGTTGCCAAATTTTTAAAAACGAACTTGTCTTTATCATCTTCACAATTGAATCAGCAAATGAAAGAATTACCAGTTATTGATTCTAATTTCGAAGGTAGAATCGAAATTCAGCAAATAATCGAGTTTGGAGATTATCGCTTCGATGAAGCAAAACAAACAGGAGTAAATCCAACCTCTTTTAAAAACATGTTTTATCGCTATGGTTCCGAAATAGAGGAGTTAACCGAAAAAGCGTATGAGCTGAGACCTAGGTTTGGACCCGGAGATGATTTGTGGACCTATGTTCAAGTTTGGTATCTGTACCATTACGAAATGACTTGTACATACGAGGATTATGTTTCAAGAATAAAGGAAGGTAAGCCAGCAATGAATTCTGATTTGATTGATAATGAGGATAGTTTCTTAAAATATCTCGCTGAATTCAAAGGTGGAGATGTTGTATAACACTTTAAAAATTAATGAATACCAACAAATAGGTATTGTTAAACGGAATCTGTCTATCTACTTTTGAACCGTATTAGTAAAGTAATCTGTCGGTTCAAATGGACTTTTTTAGAAAAATTAAAATAGCGGTTTTAAGTTTACTGTTGCCAGCAATGATTTTGCTAGCCGGTAATGCTGTTTTTAATTGGCACGTTCATAAAGGAGCAGACGGAACTGTAATGGTTCATGCTCACCCTTATCACAAAACAAATAGTTCAGACGGTGCAGCAAGTCATCAACATTCTTCTCACGAATGTTTTTCGATACAACACCTTACTACATTTTTATTTTCTCTTGCTGCAATCCTTTTTTTAGCGGCTTTAATTGGAAAGGCTTTCGAGCTTAGAAACCTTTATCATTTCTTGGTTAAAGGAGGAATTTTAGATGCACTTTTACCGAATCGTGCTCCTCCCGTATTAGCTTAAGTACCATTTTACATTACCTAAGTTCAGGTAATTCTTTTCGAATACACGCTTATTCCTAGTTATTTCTGTGGAGTAAACTTGCAATTCAACAACAAACACATCTAATCATATTAAATTTCGAATACAATGAGAAGTATTACTCATCTGTGTATTAGCATTTTTATGCTAATAAGTCTATCTATTTCAGTTAATGCTGAAAATATTACCGCAATAGTTAAAGGTAAAGTAGTTGATTTAAATAACGAGCCAATTCCATATGCAAGCGTTGCATTAGAAGGCACATCGATTGGCGCAGTAACCAACTTCAATGGAGAATTTGAGATATTGAATGTTCCTGCGGGACATTGTCATATCGTTGCCAGTTGTGTTGGATTTCGAACTGACAAGAAACACTTCGATGTTAAACTTGGACAAGCAAACACACTTACATTCAAAATAAATGAAGACTTTATTGGGCTCGATCAAGTTGTAGTTACAGCCGATCGTAATAAGATCAAACGCAAGGATTCTCCGGTTGTAGTGAATTCAATATCAACAAAACTATTGCAACAAACATCCGCATCAAACCTAGCAGACGGATTGGTATTCTCTCCTGGTTTACGAGTTGAAAATGACTGTAACAACTGTGGTTTCTCGCAAGTGAGAATGAATGGGTTGGAAGGTCCATATACACAAATCTTAATTAATTCTCGTCCAATTTTCAGTGGGCTGGCTGGTGTTTATGGCTTGGAACATATTCCATCAAACATGATTCAACGTGTTGAAGTTGTACGTGGTGGAGGTTCTGCTCTTTTTGGTGGAAATGCCATTGCAGGTACAATCAATATTATTACTAAAGATCCAATCAGTAATTCTTTTAAAGCAGGCGTTAAGTATGGTGCCGTTGGTGTTGGTGCAGATGGTGCAGGGAGTGTTGCCAATGATATTACGGCTGATTTTAATGCCTCTGTGGTATCAGAAGATCACAAAAGTGGAATTTTCATATTCGGAATGAATCGTCAGCGCGAAGATTGGGATGCTAATGATGACGGTTATTCTGATTTGGTAAAATTAGAGAATATTAGTGCTGGTTTAAGAGCTTATCACAAATTTACCGATTTAAGTAAACTGACTTTTGAGTATCATGTAGTAGATGAGTTCAGACGTGGTGGTGATCAGTTAAATTTACCTGCACATCAGGCAAAAGTTGCTGAACAAGTCAAACATAGAATTAACTCAGGAGGGTTAGTTTGGGATCAATTCTTCAATAAGGACAGAAATAGTAAGTTTTCAGTATTTGCTTCTGCTCAACATATTGACAGAGATTCTTATTATGGTGCTGCAACTACTCACGATGAAAATGGGGTGGAATTAGCTGTTCGCATTCCCGATTATGGTGCTTATGGTAAAACAGAAGATTTGGCGATTTCTACTGGTGCACAGTTCTATACAAAAATGAATAACTTGCTATTCGCACCTGCTGATTTAACTTTTGGTATAGAAAATACTTACAATAAACTAAAGGATGATAAGCTGGGGTATTACGACATTGAAAAAAAGGAATTTACTCCAACCACTAATATTGCAGATCAAAAATCAAACACAATTGGTGCCTTTGCACAAAGTAAATGGGATCTTGGCTTCATGAATTTCCTATTAGGTGTACGTATGGATTCATACAATGTAAAAAACGATGAAAACGGACATGAAGAATCAAATACTGTTTTCAGTCCACGCGCCAATGTTCTGTTTAAATTATCAGAGCCTATGCAATTTCGTATGAGCTATGCTCGTGGTTTTAGAGCTCCACAGATTTTCGATGAAGATTTACATATTGAAGCTTCAGGAGCAAGAAGAATCATCCATGAAAATGATCCTAATTTAAAGGAAGAAACATCAAACAGTTATACTGCATCTTTAGATTACACCAAATCTTTTGGTAAAACTCAAACTTATTTCCTTGTAGAGGGATTCTTTACAGACCTGATAGATCCATTTGTAAATGAATTTAGCGAGGTAGATGCTAGTGGAAATATGGTGATGCTTCGAAAAAATGCGAATGGTGCCGTTGTGAAAGGAATGAACTTTGAATTTAAGTTAGCACCTTCTCACAAATGGGATTTCCAGATGGGAATGACGGTTCAATCTAGTAAATATGATGATGCCGTTGATCAGGGAGAAGATGATGATACAGCGAATACAACTACGGATGAGATTCTTAGAACACCTGAAACCTATGGTTACTTCGCATTAAACTGGAAGCCATTACATGAATTTACAACAACTTTATCGGGAAGTTATACAGGGCCAATGAGTTTAATTCACCTTGGAGGTGGAGCTGATGAAATGGGTAATGAGATACAAGAAAGCCTCGTGAAATCGGATCGTTTTACTGATTTAGGTATCAATTTTTCTTATCATTTCGATTTGGGTAGAGATGTGAAGTTGCAGTTCGATTGTGGTGTGAAAAACATATTTAATTCATTCCAGGATGATTTCGATTATGGTTCTGCACGCGATGCAGGATATGTTTATGGTCCATTAAATCCTCGAACAGTTTATTTTGGTGTGAAATTGGGCAACATTTTGTAGAATAATTCCTCTTTCGAGAGATAAGAATATTGGGTTAGTTTTTAAACGGGGCGCTTTCTTTAACAGATGGTTAGCTCCGTTTTTCTTTATTAATTAGTGATATTTTTTTTTTGGTTTGTTTATTGCAGTGTGTTTAAAGTTGCGATTGACTAGGAGGATAAAGAATTCCATCTCAAACAAATAGGTATCAGGCAATACTATATTAAAAAAGTTAAGTAAATTTGTGCGAATAATTTTTAAAGTAGAATTTTTTATGGCTGAGAGTAGAGATACGGGTAGAAAAGACAATATTTATATTGGAATGTTGGCGTCCTTAGGAGTAATTCTTGTTATTGTTGCAGTAATGTATTTTATGGAGCATAGAGATAACAAAAAGTACATTGCCGAAATAACAACAGAGAAAGTTGGTCTGGAAAATGAATTAAAATTACTTTCTCAGGATTACGATTCTTTGCAAACTAGTAATGATACCTTGAATGTTCAACTAAAAATGGAACAAGAGAAGATTTCGGAACTTTTAGATCGAATGAAAGTTTTTAGAAATAACTCTTATGCTGAAATCAATAAATACAAGAGAGAATTAGGAACGTTAAAGGGAGTTTTAAGAGACTATATTGTACAAATCGATTCTTTAAATACACGAAATCAGTTATTAACTGCCGAGAACAAGAGGGTTAAAAAACAAATTGATTGGGTAAAGGATAGAAATGTAAAGCTTGAAGAATCTACTGAATCGATGAAGGAAGTAATTAGCAAAGCCGCAACACTTACGCTTGTTGACCTTTCTTGTTCGCCAATTAATAAAAAAGGAAAGATTGTTAAGAAAATCTCTAAAACAGTAAAACTAAAAGCTGAATTTACAATTCAAAAGAATGTTACTGCAGCAACGGGAGTAAAAGAAATTTTTATTCGAATTACTCGCCCAGACGAAGCCGTTTTAGGGAATCCTGAAAACCTGCTTTTCGATTTTGAAAACACAAAATTGGTCTATTCGGCAAAACGTGAAATTGATTACGAAGGAGAACAATTAGACGTAGCTATTTTCTGGGATAATGATGATAGCTTGATTGGTGGAGAATATAAAGTTGATGTGTTTACAGAAGGACATCACATTGGCACTTCAAAGTTTTTATTGAAGTAAGCTGATAAAAAATATAAAACAAGAAAAACCATCCCGTAAAGGATGGTTTTTTTGTATCTGTAAATTTAAGATTGAATTATTTAAAAATAGTTCTCGATCCAAAGGCTCTAAAGCCAACTAGGATAGAAACGCATCCACTTTCAACTTTCTCTTTTTCTTCATCGTTAGGAATCAATACTCGAATTACAAAATCATCGGTACTTTCTACCATAAAATCCCAAAGGTTGGTATGATCTTCATCAGAATTATCATACAGTAAATTGTAATCGGTATCATACAGTTGAAATTGTATTTTCCCCAAGCTATTTTCTCCCTCCACAAGAATGCGATATTCTTGATCTTTGTAAAATGTCAGTTGTAATTCTGCAGTTTCACCTTCCGATAAAACAGCATTATTCAATTGTCCATTAAAAGTGTACGGATTCAGTTGTGGTATGCATTCTTTTTTCGTGTATTCATTGCATTGCGCAGCTAGTAGTGTTGGTAGCGCGAATAGGCAAATGATAAGTAAAGTTGTTTTTATAGTCATGTTAATTCTATTCATTAAGTACGCTTACTACTACAGTTCTGTCAATGTTACTCTAATGTTGTTATTAATTTCCCTAATTCCTTTAAGTGTCTCGTTCGATGCACTTAATGTAACCTTGTTCCTAATGATCATTTTACCATCTTTTGTTTTGGCTTTTGAAGCTGCAGATCGACTTTGAGAAATTTCTTGAAATTTTGCATCTAATTTCTTCAGTTCAGGTAGTATTTGTTTTATTTTATAGTTGTCTCGATATTGATTTAGTAATCCAATAAGATTCTTTACCGAGTGTTTTTGTTGTGCAATTAAGCTAATCATATCTTTTTGCGGATTGTCCAAATCAACAATATTAGTAGCTAAATAGAGTGTTTCAATCCATCCACCAAATACAATAAGAGCAGCAACTCCACCTCGTTGATTTTCTTTAAGGTAACTATCAGAATTGGTAAAGGTTTCTGTGATAATTGTTAATAAAGAATCCTGATTTTCAATATTTCGTTCCATTCTACGAGCAGTAATTTTTTCCTGTTCTTCAGGAATACCTAATTCGCGTGTAAACTTCTTAATTACAGCAAGATATCTTGCAGCATCTTGAAATTGCTCATAAATACGAATGTAACTAAGGTCAGCACCATAAATACCAATATTAATAGCAATATCAGCTTGCGATAAATAGTTGTCTGAGTTGTTCACCGAATTCATTAAATCTGGTTGATAAGGAAGGTTCATTTTTTTAATGATTTCTGTCACCTGAATAGGACTAGGAACATTATAAAATAAGGTCTTCACAGATTTAAAATTCTGACTTTGTGGAACCACTAATTCAGTTTGTTTTTCTGGTGTAACTTTTTTATTTTGACATCCATAAGTGAAAATCGAAGTCGTTAAAAAAAGGAAAATACAGAATATCTTAATAGATGTTTTAAGCATAGATGTAATGATTTCTCTTAGGTTAAATTTTGTAATAAACTTAAAGTTATACTTTTAGCTAGAATATGCAAACAAAAATGAAATATATACGACCTTGCTAAAAAAACATGTAAATTGGGGAAACAAATCGAATTTGTGAGCGTAAAATGAAAGTTAATTTGATACTGTGACGTATGAGAATTGGGATATTAATTGGACGTATTGGAGGTGTAGATGGGGTCGCTTTAGAGACCGAAAAATGGATAGCTGTTTTGAGAAAAATGGGGCATGAAGTATTTACACTATCTGGTCAGTACGAAGAACGAAAATTTGATCCTACATTCGAAACTCTAGTACCCGAAATGTCCTTTTTTTCTCCGGAGAGTTTTTGGGGGCAAAAAAAAGCCTTTCATTTTCCTGATGGTAATTTAACTGAACTTTTAGAGCACATTCATTTTTACGCCGATTTAATTGGCGATAAAATTATCGCTTGGGCCAGAGATAAAAAAATAGATGTTCTTATTTCTGAAAATGCTTCGGCTCTTCCAGCTCACTTAGAAATGGGATTGGCGATTAAAAAAGCAGTTGTCGAATTGGGAATACCAACCATAACCCACGATCACGATTTTTATTGGGAAAGAGGCACTCGTTATCTTTCTCCTCACGCCGAAATAAACAAAATAGTAGCGGATAATTTTCCCTTACGATTGCCTAATGTATTTCATGCAGTAATTAATACTTACGGAGTTGATACGCTACAAAATCGCTTTCAGCGAGAGGCTGTTTTGGTCCCTAATGTCATGAATTTTGATTTGCCATTTGGGGAAGTTAATGACACCAATATTAATTTAAAAAGAAATCTTGGTTTACAGGAGTCGGATTATATTTTGGCTCAGGTAACCAGAATTGTTCGTAGAAAAGGAATCGAAACAGCGATCAAATTGATTCATATGTTAGAAGATTCTCGCGCGAAATTAATTATTACGGGAAATCATTCCGACGATGAGGGAAATGTTTATTACAATGAGTTGATTGATTTAATACATGAATTAAAGTTGGAAAGACAAGTCATGTTTGCATCTCACATTATTAAAAATCAGCGTAGACAAACAGCAAATAGTACAGCATATTCTTTATCGGACGCATATGCACATGCTAAAGCAAGTACTTATTTTAGCACCTACGAAGGTTTCGGTAACGCTTTTGTTGAATCAGTAATGGGAAAGTGTCCTGTTTTTGTGAACAATTACAAACCCGTTTATTGGCCTGATATTGGCAGCAAGGGTTTCAAAACGGTAATGCTCGAAGACAATCAAATTACAAATCAAGCATTGGCCGATATGAAGGATGTTATCCACAATCCGAAATTGAATAAAGAAATTGGCGAGTACAATTATGAATTAGGGAAAAAGCATTTTTCTTTCGATACACTGGAACAAAAATTACAGGAATTGCTCGATAAAGTTGAAAGATATCGGTCCTAATGGCTTATAATAAAACCTTTAACTCACTTTCTTTAGTGAGTTTTTTATTTGTGTAATCTAGCTTTGTAAGTAAGTTTAGGCCTGGTGTTTTGCCAATTTCAATACTTCCAATTTTATCATCTAACTGCAAATGTTTAGCTCCATTAATGGTTGCCCAAGAAAGTAAATCAAAATAGCTAAGTTCTGGAAATAGCTCTTGAACTGCTTTTATTTCTTCAAAAATTGATAATTTCTGATGTGTTGCTAATGATCCAGTACCAACGCAATAGCGGTTGTATTCGTTTTCTGTGGGAGTAAAAGACTTTCCTAGCTCTAACACGAATTGATTTAGTAGAATAGATTTGGAGTCAGAATTTATTTTGAGAGGCAATTCTAATGCACATTCAGAAAAATCATGATCGATAAATTTCACTTTTGACTTCTTTTTTCGATTTTCATTGTCTTCCAATGGAAAAAAGTCGGCAGCAGCTACAGTTCCAAAAGCTTCTAAATGATTAATTCCTCGTTGAAAGGAATCAGCATTTTTAGGAAATTCTGTTAATTTATTTTTCAGATTGTTAAAAAAATCACCTAAAGTGATTTCTTGAAAATTCTCTTTCGTAAAGGAAGGATAGCTTAAAAGCGTAAATACATCTACAAAGCCAGGCACAATCATACCACTGTAGAATTGCAAATTTTGAATTTCTTTAATTTTTCCACCAGTATCAATTACATCAATAATTGCATTGGCATCATCAAGAACGATAATTCCATTTTTTAATGGAGCAGAGGATACTGGAAAAATATAATTTGCAGAAATCTTTCTCATCGCAACCTCTTGATTTCTTCCAAACTTTTTACTCTTAATTCTTCTTCAAGTAATACTGAATCAGGCCTAATTTGAGGATTAAATATTAAGATGTCTTTAACCTCAAAATGTTGAGTAAACTCTTCTAAATCGTTTTCTCCAGCGAAGAAATTTCCACGCAATTCAGTATAGCTTGAATCAGGATATTCCATTTGAGCCTCATACTTGTTAAACTTCATGTCTTTTGTAATTGGTAAAGGCATAAAGCTTACTTTATGTTCTTCTCCAAGACTGTCTTTTTTCCAAAAGTAGGCTTCAATTTTAGGATTGTCGGTTTGGTCATCTTTAAAAATTTTAATGGATGCACTTACCGTATAAAGTCCTTTTTGCGAAATAGGAATTGTAAAGTCTAATGTGTTTTTATCTTTGCTTGGTATTCTCCAACGAGTTTTCTTAGTCCACAAATTAACCGTATCGCGTTCCATTCTATCCTTTTTTACTTGAATTCGATATTTTGTTTCCAGTCTGTTCAAGGAATCAATAACTTGATCGTAAAGCAAAGTGAAATTTTTTGTGTCGTTGGAATAATAAGTAACACAAGAATCAAACTGGCTACGGGTAAGCTTGTATTTTTTATAAATTGAATTGTAATAATAGCTAGGGCGATAGTTTTTACCTGTACGGTAAATGTTTTTAGTGGAAAGACTACCATCTACAATATGAATATCAATAAGCATATTCGTAAATTGCTGTTCATCTAACTTTGGTTGATATTTATTGTTGTCATTGCATGAAATTAAAAAAGTAAAGCCGATGCAAATGCAGAAGTAGAATATCTTATTCATGAATTGTTTCTTTTTGTCTGATGGCAAAGATAATAAATCAATGAGAATGCCTAGACTGAGAATTGATTTAGCTTGTTTTTTTAATCTTTTTAAACAGTTCGGAAGCAAAAACGAAATCATTTAAGGAATCATTATCCGTATTAAAAATTTCATCCTTAGTGCCTTCCCAGCCTTTGTGACCCTTATTAATGAAAACAATTTTTTCACCAATCTCCATAACTGAATTCATATCATGGGTGTTAATAATCGTTGTCATGTTAAATTCTTTGGTTATTTCTTGAATCAAATTGTCAATCAGAATAGCGGTTACAGGATCTAAACCAGAATTTGGTTCATCGCAAAATAAATATTTAGGATTCAAGGCAATTGCACGAGCTATTGCCACTCGTTTTTGCATTCCACCACTAATTTCAGCAGGAAATAAATGGTTTGCATCTTTTATGTTTACACGATTAAGGCAAAAGTTAACACGTTCCATTTTCTGACTTTCATTCATATCAGAGAACATGTTTAATGGAAACAATACATTCTGCTCAACAGTCATAGAATCGAAAAGTGCTCCTCCTTGAAAAACCATCCCCATTTCTTTTCGGATCAATTTTTTCTCACTGAAGTTCATTCTTGTAAAATCACGATCGTCATAATAGATATGACCATTATCAACTTCATGTAATCCAATAATTGATTTTAGGAGAACGGTTTTTCCCGAGCCACTCTGTCCAATAATTAGATTTGTTTTACCCGCTTCAAATTGAATTGAGATATCATTCAAAACATCCAATTCTCCAAAGGATTTATTGATATTTTTTAATTCAATCATTTCAATAAAATTTGAGTAAGAATCAGATTAGCTAACAAAATCAGAATACTACTATTTACAACAGCTTTTGTACTCGCCTTACCCACTTCCAAAGCCCCTCCCGAAACAAAATAGCCATAATACGATGGTACCGATGTAATAATAAAAGCAAATACTAAAGTTTTAATTAAGGAGTAGGTAATATAGTAAGGAATCAATCCGAATTGAACTCCATATAGAAAATCAGTAATTGATACCGTATCAGCCATATAACTAGCTAACAAACCTCCCATAATACCAACAAATACACTCAATACGTATAGAAATGGGTTAATAAAAACAGCAGCAATAATCTTAGGAAAAATCAAATAACTTGCCGAATTGACACCCATAATTTCAAGAGCATCTATCTGTTCGGTTACACGCATTGATCCAATTTCAGAAGCGATATTCGATCCTACTTTACCTGCTAATATTAAGCCTACAATTGTAGATGAAAATTCCAGAATCATTGACTCGCGAGTGGTATAACCAACTAAATAATCTGGTAACAAAGGGTTCACCAAATTATAAGCTGTTTGCAAACTTATAACTGCTCCCATAAAAACAGATATAATCACTACAATGCCAACAGAATTAACACCAAGCTTATATATCTCTTGTACAATTTGCTTAAAAAAATCTTTTCCTTTTGGAGGCTTAGAAACAACCAGCACAAGAAATCTAGAGAATTTTCCTACGTTTTCGAATAGGTTCATAGTTATTTTACTTTACGATAAAATTACAAATTATTTATTTACAATCTTCTTGTCCAACAATATCATTGTAATTTTCTATTCTTTTTTGAATTGAGATGCCTTTTCAGTATTTTAGGGTATAAATTTACTTCTCTTGAATTTAGTGGAATTTTTCTGAATTCAGATAAAAATAGTCCAATGGATAAAAATAACTATTGTGTGATTATGGCTGGTGGCGTTGGTTCACGATTTTGGCCTTTAAGTAAAAAACAACAACCAAAACAATTTCTTGATATTCTTGGTACTGGTAAAACGCTTATTCAATTGACCTTTGAGCGATTTGCATCCATTTGTCCAGTTGAGAATTTTTTCGTTGTAACAAATGCGAAATACAAGGATTTGGTGCTTCAGCAACTTCCCCAAATAAAGGAAAATCAAGTATTATTAGAACCCCTAAGAAGAAATACAGCTCCATGTATTGCTTATGCAAATTTTAAAATTCAGAAAAGAAATTCTGAAGCTTCCATAATTGTTACTCCTGCAGACCATTTGATCTTAAACGAAACAAAGTTTTTAGATGTATTGGGTAAAGGAATCAAGTTTGTAGAGGATGGAAATCAATTATTGACATTAGGTATTCAGCCTTCTAGGCCAGAAACCGGTTATGGTTACATTCAGGTTTCGAATAAAGCAGTTACGAACAATTCAGATATTTATCCTGTTAAAACTTTTACAGAAAAGCCACATCTCGATTTGGCGAAAATTTTTCACGAATCAGGCGAGTTTTACTGGAACTCGGGAATATTTGTGTGGAAACTAAAAGATATTCAAGAGGCTTTTAGTAGGTATTTACCAGATGTAAAAGCATTGTTCGAGGATGGTATAGATAGCTTGGATACAGAAGGAGAGCAGGCATTCATTGATCAGATTTATCCTGAATGTCAAAACATATCCATTGATTATGGAATTTTAGAGAAATCGGAAAATGTTTTTGTCTACTGTTCTGAATTTGGTTGGTCCGATTTGGGAACCTGGGGCTCACTTTACGAACATTCTTCCAAAGATAATAATGATAATGCTGTTCAAGGTGAGAATGTAATGATGTATGAATCTAAAGATTGCCTTGTAAACGTGCCTGATGATAAATTAGTAGTGGTGCAAGGTCTAAAAGACTATATCGTTGTAGAAACGGATAAAACCTTGCTTATTTGCAGGAAAAGAGATGAACAAGAACTTCGAAAAATTGTTAATGACGTTAAAATTACAAAAGGAGAAAAGTTTGTATAATAAAAAAAGGACCTGAAAAGGTCCTTTTTTTTATATTTCAATTTTCTTATTAGAACTCCCAAAGGTCATGTTCAAATGTGAAAATATCATTTTTAATTTTTTCAGCTTCTAGCATAGAGTTCAAGCCAACTGTATATTCACTAATTGTACGATTGTTATGAACGTTTGAAATTTGTGAAATAAAGCTTGAAAAACGTCTTTTCAAAAATAGATCATCAAATGAGTAGCGTGCAGCATCATTATATGGATTAAATACTTCGTGCGATGCAAGCAAAGGTCTTGCTTCAGGGAAATAAATCCAGAATAATTGCTTTTGCTGAATTCCATCTAATTCAGAATCACCATCTTTAATGTATTCGCGAATAGGGCAGATTCCAATAATTCGAACTTGTAAAGTTGATGTTTGCTTATCGAAGAACCATTGTTCCTTAACCATGTATCTTTTCACATCATCAGTATGCATTTCACCAGGTAGAATTTTTTCTTCTAACTCACCAGTTAATCTATTTCGCTGCATGATGGTGTCATTTTGAGCATCAAATTTAGTGCGAATCTGATCAATAGTCATTGGAACTTTAAATTCATCATCATTAGTTTCATAGGCTGTTAGACCTTCGTTTTCGATTCCGTACATTAACAAATCGATTAAACTATAACGATCATCTTCCGGTGTAGTTGGATAATACATTGGAAGATTCATTTTTTCTCTTAAGTCGACAAATCTCCACACCAATTTAGACCACATTACATCCGATTCACGAATGTTAGAATATGGAATTGGCTTTCTGTTTTTGATATGATCTTTTGTGTATACGCTAGTTGCATTAGTTTGTGCTCCTGCATATGAGGCACAAATCAAAACAAGACCAATGAGTAGTAATAAGCTTCTTTTCATCATATGTAAATTTTATTACTGAATTCTAAATGAAATTGTAGGCAAGTTTCTAGTCACTTTATCAGGACCAACAGCCTTAATATCTTCAATATATAATTTCTGATTTCTTTTTAAATTTCTAAACATCCTAATTTGTTCTGGAGTAAATACGTCAGAACGAGATGATTGATCAACCGTAAAGCCTTTAACAATGGTTGAAACGGTAAAGCCAGTAATTTTAAAAGTTAAATCAAAATCAAACTGATCCATAACTGCATCAACTCCAGTTTGAGCTAAAAGTAAGTTTTTCTTTATTTTTCCGCCGCTTAAATCAGCAACTTTAGCGATAGGATCTGGAATTGGTTTCACTCTAAATTTAACCTTACGTAAAGGTCGCCAACCATCCTCAAATTGAGCTTCAACGCTAACTAGTGCATCTCTAAAGGCAACTGTTGGTTTAGCAATATAGCTATTCCCTTTTTTTATTAGCTTTCCATTCGTCATCGTTGCACGAACTCTATCGGAAGAAAATCCAGGAGCTGAAACGCTTACAGGATTATCAACACCTACGTAGAAAACATTCATTTTTGTTGCAGATACTACCACATTTGGTTCTGCTACAATATAAGTAGACTCAAACGGATAATCCTTTTCAATACCAGATGGACTTCTGTAGGTAATAATTCCACCCCATTTCATTTCACCTACTTTATCAGCTTTTGCTTCGTAAATTCCTCTTCCATCTTCAAAATCTGAAATTGGTCCTCTACGGTCTATAACAATTTTAGGATTTTGTGTTGTATCAATAGCTGCTAAAAATACTTGAGCTTCGTATTTATCACCCTTTAAAATATAACTTGATGGTGCGAAAACCTCAGCTCTTAATTTATTGAACTTAAAAGATTCTGCTTCAATTTGGTTAAATAAATAACTTACCACATCAGATTCGGTACTTCGAATGTCTGTTTGAATCTTAGATAAAAGAGTTACAGCACCAATTAATGGAGTGTGAGAAAACTGTTTTGATTCCCACGAATAATTAGGATCACCTTTTTTATTTTTTGCAGGCTTTTCTGTATTCAAAGTTTTCTCTATTGCATGACGAAGAGTTGAATCTTCAACATGACGCAACATCAATTCACGATACGATTGAATAAATTCTTTTAATTTTTTGCCTTGTCCACCAACGATCATTATTTCAGGAGGAACATCAAGATTATCTTTACTGCTGATGTTCGCCATATCATAGTCTTCACCATCAGCTCGCTTTACAATACGTTCTTTTAATTCAGATATAAAAATGGTTAATTCATCAGACTTCACTCGAATACTATCTGCTAGATTCCAAGCTTCCTGTACTTTTGCTGGATTTGCTTCTAATGCAATTCTGAAGGCATCATATTTGGTTTGGTTCTTCTCTTCAAAAGTTCGAACAGTTTTTGCTAAACCATTATCGATAATAGTAAAAGCATCCAATACCTCATTTGATACATTTATTGCCAACATTGCTGTCAGGAATAAATACATCATTCCGATCATTTTCTGCCTTGGTGTTTCTTTACAATTCGATGCTCCCATATTAGCTTAGCTTGACAGTTAAATTAATTTTTCTTCTTTACATCCATCGCGCTTAGCATATTACCATAAATGGTATTTAATGCCGCAAGGTTTTCGTTTAACTGTTCTGTCTCTTTCTTGTAAGCTTGTGCGTTTTGCAATGTTGCGGTAAGCGTTTCCAATACCTTATCTAAATCTTCGTGAACAGTTTTAGAATTGTTCATTTGCTCATTTCCTTGTTTCAATTGCAATTCATAAACTGCATTCAAAGAAGAAAGGTTGTTATTTAATGATTCCATAGAACCATTGAAAGAGCTGCTATTTTCAGAAATTTTACCAAAATCAGTTTGTAAGGATTTGTCAATATTTTGGTACGATTCAATTAATTTATTTCCAGACTCGTCCACTTTACTTGCAAAACCTTGACTTGAAGTAGCTACTGTGTTAGCAGTTTCTTGGTAAGAATTGCTAAGCTTTTGAGCTGATTCTGCTAATTCTTGAGTAGACTCTGCATATTTGTTAGAGAATTGTCCAACAGATTCAGAAGCACTTTGCAGGCTTTGAATGTATCCGTTAGTCACAACTGCTGCTTCAGAAAGATTAGAAAGATTGTCGGCAGCATTGGTTAGTTTTGCTAGCCCCTGACTTAAATTTGAAATCTTATCAGGCTCAACACTCATCTTTTCTAATAAAGATTGTAGTTGCTCTAATCCTTCAACTTGTACACCTCCACCAGCTCTTTCTCTTGGTTCTAGACCAATTAGTTCGGGATACACCAAGCTCCAGTCTGGTTGTTCGTGTGGAGGCTCAAATGCCGAGAAGAAAAAGATGATAGCTTCTACAGTCATACCGACAGTAAGAAGTTCTCCAGCGTATGGATAATGCTGAATTTTAAATAGTGCTCCAATCAAAACTACGGAAGCACCCCAACCGTACACGTAGCCCATAAATCTTTTCCACCTTGGTGATTCAACTAATTCGGTAATATTCATGATCTGATTGTTTGAATAAGGTCTAAAATAAATAGTATACTGGTAAAATGTTATTTACCTAAATGAGTTCTAACACAACGGAAACCAATATAAGATTTAGCAGTGTCCTGATATTCATATGTTCTGGTTGCACATTGTAAATAATATCCTATGTCTTTCCAAGATCCACCTCTAACAACTTTTCTTTTTAAAGCTGGAGGGTCACTTGGCAAAGCATTGTACTGATAATTTGGATTCATATCATGAGTGAAGCTATAAGCAGATTCTGCATATACCGCAGAAGTCCACTCCGCTACATTACCTGCCATATCGTAAAGTCCATACCCATTAGGTTCATAGGTACCAACCGGTAAAGTAACCAAACCTCCATCGTCTACATAGTTTCCTCGTAATGGTTTGAAATTAGCTAAGAAACACCCTTTCTCGTTACGAGTATAATCTCCTCCCCAAGGGTATAAGTTCAAAGAAATACCTCCACGAGCTGCATATTCCCACTCTGTCTCTGTTGGCAAACGATATTCAGGAACATCAGGTTTTCCATTTCTTCGAAGAGCAGAATTGTGAAATTCCGTTCTCCAACGACAGAAAGCACGAGCTTGCTTCCAACTTACGCCCACAACAGGATATTCATCGAAAGATGGGTGCCAGAAATATTGTTCAGCCAATGGCTCATTATAAGAATATGTGAAATCGTGAATCCAAGCTAAAGTGTCAGGATAAATATTCAATGTTTCTTTAATGATGAAAGAGGATCTGTCTTCTATACTCTGACGTCCACCTTGGTAATCATCTACCAAACCTTCGTATTCACCTGTTTCGCTATTGTAACGATTCGATTTTTTTGCAGCTTGTTGCAAATCCACCCATTCGTATTGGTACTTTAACTTACGCGAATCAATTTCTTTATTTCTGAAAAATCTTTCATGAGCTGGTAAATACATCTCTTCTAGAATTTCAGTGTATTCTTCGTTATCCCATTCTAATCTTTCATCCCAATTGATAAAAGGAGGGTCGATAGGATTACCATTTTCATCTTCTGCAATTAGAAATTCTTCAAATTGTTGACCTAAAAGTTCGCGAGCAATTGAATCTCTAACCCAATTTACAAACTGACGGTATTCATTATTCGTAATTTCCGTTTCGTCCATCCAAAAAGACTCAACAGATACGGTCTTGGCAGTAGCATTAAGTGCCCATGCTACATCCTGATCATTAGGTCCGACAGTAAAGCTTCCGCGAGGAATTAATACCATTCCATATGGTTTTGGTTCAAACCATTTTCCTCTTTGACCCGCACCAATAAGTTCTCCGTTTCCAGTGTTTTTTCCACAACTGGACAAGAACAATAAAACAATTACACAAAGTGTTGTAAGTAGTTTATTCATAGTGGTTTTATAAATTATGCAACTTGCATAGATTTTCAAATGTTATTACAAAAATCGAATACTCTTATATTTTTGATTTCGACGTTCCAATTTAGTATTAAATCGGTAAGCCAATAAAAACTCGTGCGATCCCTTCGCAATCTTCGATGTGGAAATATCATAAGCATATCCAATTTGAATTCCATTATTGAATAATACTCCTAACATTCCAACAATGGCATCATCAACCCTATATGAAACGCCTCCCCAAATCCTTTTATTGTATCTGATGTTAGTATTTAAATCAAACTGAGATACAACAGCGTCGGTTTTATAAAATATCGAGGGTAAAATTTCCCACGATTCGTTTAGTTCGTATCGATATCCTGCCATTCCATAATAATGACGTGCAAGATAAGTTTCGACAGTTTCGTTATAACCAATATTTGGTTTGTTTAAATGACTTACGGATGTTCCGACATAAAAGTTATTGGTATGATAATAAAATCCCAATCCTAAATCAAAAACAAGTTTGCTGTCATCAATATTTCCAGCTCCCAAATCATCTTCAGCACTAACAAAACCGTCTCCTGTTGGCACAAACCATTCACCTTTAAGTGAATTGTTCTGAAACCCGACACTTACTCCAATATTTAAAGAACCTGTACTTATTTTTTTCTGATATGCATAACTAAAACGCATTGCAGTATTCTTTTCAAAGCCTAACTTGTCACTTAATATGGTTAAACCGATCCCATGATCAGCACCCATAAATGATATAGGAGTGCTTACATTAACAACGGTACTAACTGGTGCATTATCGAATCCAACCCATTGTTGACGATTAATTGCTGACACCAGAATATCTTCCTCAGATCCTGCAAAAGCAGGGTTTACAGAAAGAATGTTGAACATGTTTTGACTAAACTGTGGATCTTGCTGAGCTTTAGCTAGTAAAGATGAGCAAGCCAATAATATGAAGAAAATAAATTTTTTCATGTAAAATATTATGGTTCAGTTAATGCCAAAAACTATGAGGAGTAAAGTAAATAAAAATAAATGTTCCTTACAAGTTTTATCAGAGGTTCAGCCCCATTAGTCATTATTTTTTATGTTTCCATGCAAAACTTAATTTCTATCTGTCTAACATTAAATTAAATAACACAAGATCAGACTTCTTAGAAAAACAGTGTGATCAGTTATTTTAACGTAATTCTTATTTACGATGGTTTTATTGTTTTGTTAAGGATTTTTGAAATTTTTCTTGTAAAGTAAACAATAATTTGTAATTATATGATGATAGGGAGTAAAAGAATGGTAATAAAAAAGGGCTATCTACATTTATAGATAGCCCTTAATTTTTTTTTAAGTTTTTTTATTTTTTAGCCGTGCTTGTTTTCTTTTTGGCTGTTGTTGTCTTCTTTTTAGTTGTTGTTGCTTTCTTTTTAGCTGGTGCTTTTTTCTTCGCAGGTGCTTTTTTAGCAACTTTACTAGTCTTCTTTTTAGGTGCTGACTTAATTATCTTTAGGCAATCTTCATAGCTGAGTGTCTTAGGATCTTCAATATCCTTAGCCAATCTGTAATTTTCTTTTTGATAAGATATATATGGTCCCCAACGCCCATTCAGAATCTGAAGCTCAGCATCCTCTTCAAATGATTTAATATGTTTCAAACGATCCTTTTCACGCTTCTCTTCAACCAACACAATAGCACGCTCCAAATCAATGGTCATCGGATCATCAACATCTTTGTGTAAGGATGCAAATTTACCGTCATGACGGACATAAGGTCCAAATCGACCAATCGCAACCACAACTTTCTTATCTTCATAAAGACCTAGATCTCTTGGTAACTTAAATAAATCTATTGCTTCCTCCAGCGTAATAGTTTCAAGATGCTGTCCTGTTCTTAAGCTGGCAAATTTAGGTTTCTCTTCATCCCCTTCGGCACTTTCTCCAAGCTGAGCCATTGGACCGTAACGACCAATACGTACAAGAATAACTTTTCCTGTTTTAGGATCGTTGCCTAAAATCCTCTCACCTGTCTCTCTTTCAGACTCTTCGAGTGTTTTCTCAACGTTGGCATGGAACGGATGGTAAAATTTACCAATCATTTCTTGCCATACCATTTTACCAACTGCAATCTCATCAAATTCCTTTTCTACTTCAGCAGTAAAATTGTAATTCATGATATTTGAGAAATGCTTTATTAAGAAATCTGTAACAACCATTCCAATGTCCGATGGAAATAGTTTTTTGTTTTCAGCTCCTGTATTTTGTATTAAAGTCTCTTCTTCGATAGCATCATCAATCAAATTAAGAACTTCGTACTGACGTTGAACACCATCACGCGATTCTTTAACCACATAACCTCGATTTTGAACCGTTGTAATAGTTGGTGCGTATGTTGATGGACGTCCAATGCCCAAGTCTTCCAACTTCTTTACTAAACTTGCCTCAGTAAATCGTGGTGGACGATGTGTAAAGTTTTGAACCGCCTTAACAAACTCGCTTTCCAATTTATCACCAACATTAACTTGCGGAAGAAGAGATTGCTCTTGCTTCTGTTCTTCGTCGTCAGTTGATTCTAAGTAAACTTTAAGAAAACCTTCAAACTTAATCATCTCACCAGTTGCAACGAATTTTTCCTCGTTGGTTGAAATATTAATTTTGATATTCGTTTTCTCAAGCTTTGCATCACTCATTTGTGAAGCAATCGTACGTTTCCAAATCAAATCGTAAAGACGCTTCTCATTCGATTCACCCTCTACTTTGTGCTTATTAAGATATGTAGGGCGAATGGCCTCGTGAGCTTCCTGCGCACCCTTACTCTTCGTACTGTATTTTCTGATTTTCACATAGTCAGCACCATGCAAACGTGTAATTTCTTCTTTAGCCGTATTCAATGCAGTCTCAGATAGATTTACCGAGTCTGTTCTCATATAAGTAATATTTCCCGCCTCGTACAAACGCTGAGCTACTGTCATGGTTTGAGAAACAGAGAAACCTAACTTACGACTGGCTTCCTGCTGTAGTGTTGATGTTGTAAAAGGTGCAGCTGGTTTTCTTAAAGATGGTTTCTTTACGATATCATCAATATGATATTCTGCATTCTTACAACTAGTAAGGAAATCAAGAGTTTCTTCTTTTGTCGAAAATCGTTTTGGAAGTTCGGCCTTTAAAGTTTTTTCAACTCCTTTTTCATCAGTAATAGTAAATTGAGCAATAACTTTAAAGAAAGACTCAGACTCGAAAGAAATAATTTCTCTTTCTCTTTCAACAATTAATCGTACTGCTACAGATTGAACACGACCTGCTGACAATGATGGCTTCACTTTTTTCCACAACACCGGGGAAATTTCAAAACCAACCAATCTGTCAAGAATTCGTCTTGCCTGCTGCGCATTAACCAAATTATCATCAATCTGACGTGGATTTTCTACCGCATTCAGAATTGCATCTTTGGTAATCTCGTGAAAAACAATACGTTTTGTTTTCTCTTTCTTTAATTTAAGTTCCTCAAACAAGTGCCAGGCAATAGCCTCTCCCTCGCGGTCCTCATCGGAAGCGATCCATACTGTCTCTGCTTCTTTCGCCAACTTCTTCAGTTCAGTTACAACCTTTTTTTTGTCCGTCGAAACAATATATTTAGGTGTAAAGTTGTTTTTGATATCAATACCAAAATCTTTCTTATCAAGATCTCTAATATGTCCAAAACTGGACTTTACAAGAAAACTATCACCTAAAAACTTTTCAATTGTTTTTGCCTTTGCAGGGGACTCAACAATAACTAAATTCTCTACCATCGCATCACTATTTATGGAAAATCGTGCTCTAAAATTTTGTGCAAAGTAAAAACATATGCGCCCTAAGTTCCAAATTTTATGATACTAATTTTTAAATTGCTTATTTTGGTTATCTGAAATTGATCTATATAATAAGGAGTAATATGATGCTTATTAGTTCGAATTTTATTTGCTATTTTTACAGCACAAAATTATTAATTGGTCGATAATGTTAGAAAACAATACTGAGTTAAACTCAAATTTAGAACAAGAACCGAAATCACAATTGCAGCGCTTTAAAAAAGCGTTAATTATATTCTGGGCAATTTTTGTGATTGGTGTTTTAGGAGCTGTATTATTTTTCGCTGGAGTTTCGAATGGAACTTTTGGTTTTATGCCCTCTTTTGAAGAGTTGGAGAATCCGAAAAGTAGTTTGGCTACAGAAGTTTATACTTCAGATGGAAGTTTACTTGGAAAGTTTTATTTTCAAAATAGGTCATTTGTAAAGTATGATGAATTATCTCCTTTTTTGGTTGATGCATTGATTGCAACTGAGGATGTTCGATTCAAAGATCATTCAGGTATTGATGTTCGTGGATTGGGTCGTGTTGCCAAAGGTTTGGTTACAGGAAATCGAAATGCTGGTGGAGGTAGTACTATTTCACAACAATTAGCAAAAATGCTTTTCCCGAGAGAAAGCTTTAGTCAAAAATTGGATATCGTTTTCCGGAAGTTCAGGGAATGGGTAATTTCTGTTAAGCTGGAGCGTAGCTATACCAAAGAGGAAATCATGACAATGTATTTTAACAAGTTTGATTTCTTAAATCTAGCGGTAGGAATTAAATCGGCATCAAATGTTTATTTTAATACTACACCTGATTCTCTAAAAATTCACGAAGCCGCTATGCTTGTTGGTATGGCAAAAAATCCGTCGTATTTTAATCCATTAAGGAGAGCAGAATTAACTTTGAACAGAAGAAATGTGGTTTTGTCACAAATGGTTAAGTATGATTATTTAACTAAAATAGAGTATGATTCCTTAAAAAATCTTCCTTTGGGAATTGATTTTCAAAGAGTAGATCACAAAAGGGGAATGGCTCCTTATTTTAGAGAGTATCTTCGGATGTCGTTAACAGCTAAAAAGCCTGAGCGTAAAAATTATGCATCATGGAATGTACAGCGGTTTAAACGAGATTCATTAGAATGGAAGAATAATCCATTTTTTGGATGGTGCAATAAAAATAAGAAAGCAGACGGGGAACCATACAATATATATAAAGATGGTCTGAAGATATACACAACCATTGACTCGCGTATGCAAAAGTATGCTGAAGAAGCCGTAAAAGAGCACCTAGGTCTTGAATTTACAAAAGGCGTTTGATCGTGAGAAAGAAAACCATAAAAATCCTCCTTTTTCGGATGATTTATCAAATGAAGATGTTGAAAATAATCTGGTAACTACAATGAAACGTAGTGAGAGGTATCGTGTTTTAAAGAAAAATGGAATGAGTATGGACTCCATTCGTTTATCTTTCAATACGCCTGCAAAGATGAAAATCTTTACTTGGAAAGGTGAGCGTGATACAATTTTATCTCCTCGAGATTCTATGCTTTATTATAAAGGTTTCCTAAGAGCCGGGTTCATGTCGATGGTACCACAAACGGGTGAGGTAAGAGCCTATGTGGGTGGACCAAACTATAAGCATTTCATGTACGATATGGTCAGCCTTGGTAAACGTCAGGTTGGTTCTATTATTAAACCGTTTTTATATACTGTAGCTATGCAGGAAGGTTTAACACCATGTGATAAGGTTCCTAATATTGCTCAGACCTTTGATGTGGGCGATGGGACAACATGGACATCACGTAACTCAACCAGAGCTCGATCTGGAGAAATGGTCACATTAAGATGGGGGCTTGCCAATTCTGTTAATAATATCTCAGGTTGGGTATTGAAGCAATTTAAACCTCAGGCTGTTGTTGATATGGCTAAAAAAATGGGAGTTGTAAGTAAAATTGCAGCCGTTCCATCTGTATTTTTAGGAACATCCGAAATTACTGTTCGTGAAATGGTTGGAGCTTACGGAACCTATGCTAATAAAGGTGTTTATATCAAACCTCGTTTTATTTCGAAAATTGAAGATCATAAAGGGAATTTGATCGCTCAATCGGTTCCAAGAAAACGAGAAGTGATGGACGAAAAAACAGCCTATTTAATGACTAACTTATTGCAAGGAGTAGTTCAAAAAGGGACTGGTGTAAGACTACGTTTTACCTATAATTTATATAATCCAATGGGTGGCAAAACGGGTACAACTCAAAATCATTCTGATGGTTGGTTCATGGGAATTACACCTGAATTAGTATCTGGAGTATGGACAGGAGCGGAAGATCGCTCGATTCATTTTGAAGGGATTAGGCAAGGACAAGGAGCGAATATGGCCTTACCAATATGGGCTTTGTACATGCAAAAGGTATATGCGGATAAAAGCATTGGTCTTACCCAAGGTGATTTTGAAAAACCTCGAGGCGTTAATATCAATTTAGATTGTAATCAGGTTTCTAATGAAAATAATAACAATGATTTAAATGAGTCTGAAGATGAAGATTTCTTTTAAATCTAGTCGGCCAAAATAATTGGCAGTTTATCTAATTTTGATTAAACTTGCAAAACGATTTGGGTTCCGGAAGGAATAATAGGGAATCCTGTTAAAAACAGGAGCTGTCCCCGCAGCTGTAAATCTCGATTCGATTTTCGAATCTATATTTTAAACGATAGACCACTGTTCTGGTGAACGGGAAGGTGTTTAAAATTGAGATAAGCCAGAAGACCTGCCTAAAATCATGAGTTTAGCTTTCGGGTAAGAAAAGCAGAAAGATTCAATTATTTCTTTCTAATTCCGACGCAAGCAGATTCGAACTGCCATATTCGAATCGAGAAAATTCATAGTAACTGTAAAGGCCGAAACGAAAGTTTCGGCCTTGTTATTTTATCTAAATAGGGTTTGAAACACTTGCCCAACTTTACTTACCAAGTGAATTTTAATATCGAATTTGGAAATATCCAATCCTTTTGAGTTGTGCTTAGGAATAAAAATTTGTTTGAATCCTAGTTTTTCAGCTTCTCTAATTCGTTGATCGATACGACTTACCGGCCTTATCTCACCTGACAAACCAATTTCTCCTGCAAAACAAACTTCTTTAGGAATTGAGATGTCGGTACTTGAGGAAAGAATAGCAAGAATCACAGCCAAATCAATTGCAGGATCATTTACTTTAATTCCTCCGGCGATATTTAGGAAGACATCTTTTGCGGACAATTTAAATCCAGCTCTTTTTTCAAGAACCGCTAATAGCATGTTCAATCGGCGAAGATCAAAACCTGTTGAAGAGCGCTGAGGTGTTCCATAAGCAGCAGAACTAACCAATGCCTGTATTTCTATAAGAAAAGGTCTCATTCCTTCTATAGATGCTGAGATTGTTACTCCGCTGAGGCTTTCGTCTTCATGAGAGAGAAGAAGTTCTGATGGGTTTGAAACTTCTCTAAGTCCATTGTGTTGCATCTCGTAAATTCCCATTTCGGATGTAGATCCGAAACGATTTTTTGTGGAGCGTAAAATTCGATACATATGGTTTTGGTCTCCTTCAAACTGAAGAACAGTATCAACCATGTGTTCTAATATTTTAGGTCCTGCCAAATTGCCATCTTTAGTAATGTGGCCAATAAGCAGCACTGGAGTTGCCGATTCTTTTGCAAAGCGTAACAATTGAGCAGTGCATTCTCTAATTTGCGAAACACTACCAGGGCTTGCTTCAATCGTTTCTGTTGCCAAGGTTTGTATCGAGTCGATTACAATGATATCTGGATTTGTATTTTTCACATGTGAAAAAATATTTTCCATTGAAGTTTCACTAACAATCAGGCAATTTTCATTATCCGAATTAATTCGATTACCTCTTAGTTTAATTTGCTGAGCACTCTCTTCCCCAGATACATATAGAGTGGTATAGCTTTTTAAATGAAGTGCAATTTGCAAAGCAAGTGTCGATTTTCCAATACCAGGTTCGCCTCCAATTAGAATCAAAGATCCTTGTACTAATCCACCTCCTAGAACTCGATTTAATTCATTGTCCTTTGTGTCAAAACGAGCTTCTTCAGAAGAGGATATTTCAGATATTTTAAGCGGTTTATTCTTTTTGTTTTGCCCGTTTGAACCAACTATTTGAGTCGATTTAGATTTGACAACAACTTCCTCAACAAAGGAGTTCCATTCGCCGCAGGAAGGGCATTTGCCTACCCACTTTGCTGATTCGACTCCGCAGGATTGACAAAACCATGCGCTTTTTGTTTTTGCTTTAATTGCCATATAATTAAACGCTTATAGATTGCTTGTTTTGATGATTTTATTAATGATTCCGGTTGAAGAAAACCCTTCGATAAAATCTAAAGTAATAATCTCACCACCCTTGGCTTTTACGATATCGTAACCAACAATATCTTCAGCATTGTAATCGCTTCCTTTAACTAATATGTCTGGTTGAATAAACTTAATCAAATCGTAAGGCGTTTCTTCATCGAAGAACACAACCATATCGATAAAACCTAAAGATGCAAGAAGTAAAGCACGAGAATACTCATCGTTAATAGGGCGGTTAGGACCTTTCAATCGTTGAACTGAAGCATCTGTATTTAATCCCATGACCAATTTATGCCCCAGGTTTGAAGCTTCTGCTAAGTATTCCAAATGACCGCGATGTACAATATCAAAACAGCCGTTTGTAAAAACAATTTTCTCCTCTTTAAATCGCCAGGTTTGCAAAAGCTTATATGCATCTTCTTTATTGGAAAAGATTTTATTTTTAATGATATCTAGTTTATTCATCGGTTTGTTTTTATTGAAAGTACTAATGTACAAGTATTAAATAGTAAGAGCAAAGGTTCAAAATAGCTGCGACATGAAATAGTTCGTTTTCTATCGTTATTTTTTGATTTTATGGCATAAAAAAAGGGCTGATCGATTAGAACAGCCCTGTACTTATAAAATGAGTTAGTTTAGATCAATTTATTGGTTTCAGTATCGGGGAAAACCAAAGCAGGTTCCCAAGTCTTAGCTTCTTCAAATTCCATTGAGGCATAAGAAATGATAATTACCACATCGCCTACAGCGCACTTACGAGCAGCAGGACCATTTAAACAAATAGTGCCAGAACCTCTTTCTCCCCGGATGATATAGGTTTCCAGGCGCTCGCCATTGTTAACGTTAACAATCTGCACTTTTTCGTTTTCAATAAGGTTGGCTGCATCCATTAAATCTTCGTCAATGGTTACTGATCCAACATATTGTAGATTCGCACTGGTTACCGATGCTTTGTGAATCTTCGATTTGCAAACTTCAATATACATGTCGCTTAAAACTAAATATTATAAAGAAATATTATCTATTAGTCTCACTTTTCCTACTTGAACAGTGATACAAGCAATTCGATTATTCGAATCTTCCCATTTTTCAATGGATTTTAAACTCGTATCATCAACAATCTCAAAGTATTCAACTTCCAGATAAGCATTATTATTAATCTCGGTTACAACCCACTCTTTTAATTGGGATACGCCAAAATCGGGCACTAAGTTACAAGCTTTAAATAAAGTTTCAGATATTTTTCCAGCATTTTTTCGTTCAAGTTCTGAAAGTAGCATATTCCTTGAACTCATTGCTAGTCCATCTACCTCTCTAATAATGGGACATGGTACTATATTTATGTCTAGTTTAAGATTTTTTGTCATCTGCTTAATAACAGCAACTTGTTGGAAATCTTTTTGTCCAAAATAGGCATTATCAGGATTAATATAGCTGAAAAGTTTGCTCACAACCTGTGCAACACCATTAAAATGCCCCGGACGATTTTTCCCTTCCATTACCTGTTCAAGCTCACCAAAGTCAAAAATACGTGTATCAGGCTCCGGATAAACTTCCTCAACTTCTGGAATAAAGATTAAATCTGGTTCGAATTCAGATAACATTTCCAGATCCTTATCTAAGATTCGAGGATAAGTTTTTAAATCATTAGGATTATTAAATTGAGTAGGATTTACAAAGATACTTACAACAGTTATATCGTTGTTTTTTACAGATGCCTCCGTTAAGGACAAGTGCCCTTGATGAAGTGCACCCATTGTAGGTACAAATCCAATTGTTTTTCCTTCCGCTTTAAACTTGCTGATTTTCGCTTTGGTTTCAGCAACAAGTTTGACTATTTCCATCCCAGTAAATTGTTCTGTAAAAATCAGATTGACTTTTAATTTAAGACTGCAAATAAAATAAATAAATATATACGAGAGAAATTATTATGGCATTTAATTGCATTGTGCTTGCTTTATGCCTTGGTTTTGATCCAGTTTGTTAAATATTTTTACTAATTTTGCGCAGATAATCTGTATTAATATTAGCGACTTATATGGAAAAGACAAAAGTATTGTTTGTTTCACAAGAAATTACCCCTTATCTTCCTGAATCTGAAATGTCTGAAATCGGCAGACACTTACCTCAGGGAATTCAAGAAAAAGGAAAAGAGATCAGAACTTTCATGCCGAGATATGGATGCATCAACGAGAGAAGAAATCAGTTGCATGAAGTTATCCGCCTTTCAGGAATGAATTTAATAATTGATGATACAGATCATCCCTTGATTATCAAGGTTGCTTCGATTCAAGCAGCTCGTATGCAGGTATACTTTATTGATAATGAGGATTATTTTCATAGAAAGAAAATATTGCTTGATGAAGAAGGCAATGGCTTCGAGGATAACGATGAAAGAGCAATCTTTTTCGCACGCGGTGTACTTGAAACGGTTAAAAAACTAAGATGGGCTCCAGATGTGGTGCATTGTCAAGGTTGGTTTACTGGTTTAGTGCCATTGTATTTGAAAAAATCTTTTAACGAGGATCCATTGTTTACGGATACAAAAGTTGTGTTTTCGATTTATGATGATGAATTTCCGACCGAATTCAGTAAAGGTTTCAAAGAGAAATCAATTATTGAAGGAGTTAGTTCTGATGATGTAAGTGTATTGGATGATGCAAACTATGTTGCTCTTCACAAACTTGCAATAGATCAATCGGATGCCTTAATTATGGGTAGCCCTCAAATAAACGAAGAAGTTAAAGCTTATGCTGTTGCTTCGGGTAAACCTTTCCTTGATTATAAAAGTAAAGAGGAATATGTGAGTGCTTATTCTGATTTTTATGACGAATTGGTAGCAGGATAATTTCTGCAAAAAAGATATATAAAGGTGTATTTGAGCATTAGCTTAGATACACCTTTGTTTTTTAAGGAGTCCAGTTAAAATGCGAACAGAAGTTTGGTTGGCTTTTGAACTTATAGTATTTTAGGGGAATTTATGATAATTTATTAAAGCTGCTTTTTTTTGAGTAACATCACTGGAAATGAGTTTGATGTATTTTAATAAATTGTTTTGTTAATATGTTTCGCGTGGTACCGAAACTGAAATATATGTATTTATGTGTGGAATAGTTGGATATATTGGAAAAAGGGATGCTTATCCTATTCTGGTAAATGGATTGAAAAGACTTGAGTATAGAGGTTACGATTCTGCAGGAATTGCTCTTAGAACTGAAACAACGAATGTTTTTAAATGTAAAGGAAAAGTTCAGGATTTAGAAAATCATGTTTCTGGTCTGGATACTTCCGGACATATAGGTATTGGTCATACACGTTGGGCAACACATGGTGAGCCTAACGATCAGAATGCTCATCCTCACCGTTCGATGAATAATAAGTTTGTAATTATTCACAATGGGATTATTGAGAATTATGCTCCATTAAAGGAAAAACTAATTCGTAGAGGTTATAAATTTGAGAGTGATACCGATACTGAAGTTTTAGCTAACCTAATTGAGTATATATACTTAAAAGGGAATGTTACTGCTGAAATGGCAGTACGTTTAGCTCTATCAAAAGTAGTTGGTGCTTATGGATTAGTGGTAATTTGTGAAGATGAGCCAGATCAATTGGTTGCTGCTCGTAAAGGTAGCCCACTTGTAATTGGTGTTGGAAAAGGGGAGTACTTTTTAGCTTCTGATGCAACGCCTATTATTGAATATACTCAAAGTGTAATATACTTAAACGATGATGATGTTGCTATCATTAGTCGTGATGAGTTGACTTTAAAAACAATTCACAACGACAAATTAACACCGCATATTCAAGAATTAGATTTGGATATTGAACAAATTGAGAAGAATGGTTACGAACACTTCATGTTAAAGGAGATCTTCGAACAAACTCAATCTATTAAAGATACAATTAGAGGTCGTATATCAACAGCAAATAAAGAAGTTTTCTTAGGTGGAATTAACGAGGTTATCCCTCAGTTGGTAAATGCTCGCAGAATTCTTATTATTGGTTGTGGTACTTCGTGGCATGCAGGAATGGTAGGTGAATACCTATTTGAAGAGTTTGCCAGAGTTCCGGTTGAAGTTGAATATGCTTCAGAATTCCGATATAGAAATCCAGTTATTTATAAGGACGATATTGTATTGGCAATTAGTCAAAGTGGTGAGACAGCTGATACTTTAGCTGCTATCAACCTTGCTAAGCAAGCTGGAGCAACAGTTTTGGGTATTTGTAATGTTGTTGGTTCTAGTATTCCTAGAAATACTGATGCAGGTGTTTATACACATGCCGGACCGGAGATTGGTGTTGCATCAACTAAAGCATTTACTGCACAGGTAACTGTTTTGACTATGATGGCTATGTTAGTTGGTTATAGAAAAGGCACTTTAGAAAAAGAAGAGTACCATAAATTGATCGCAGAATTTGCAAATCTTCCTGGAAAAATTCAGAGGATTTTGGAAAAAGAAGAGGACATTAAAGAGCTTTCTACAAAATATGTTGAGTCAACTAATGCATTATATTTAGGAAGAGGTTATCTTTTCCCGGTTGCATTGGAAGGAGCTCTTAAGTTGAAAGAGATTTCTTACATCCACGCAGAGGGGTATCCTGCGGCTGAGATGAAACATGGTCCTATTGCTCTTATCGATGAGCAAATGCCTGTTTTTGTAGCAGCGACCAAAGATAAATCTTACGAGAAGATTGTAAGTAATATTCAGGAAGTGAAAGCTCGTAAAGGTCATGTTATTGCAATTGTTACCGAAGGTGATACTGTGATAACAGGAATGGCTGATCATGTGATTGAAATTCCGGAAACATTAGAGGCTTTGGCTCCATTGTTGACAGTTATTCCATTCCAATTGATTTCATACTACATTGCGGTATTGAGAGGTTGTAATGTGGATCAGCCAAGAAACTTGGCAAAGTCTGTTACAGTAGAATAATTTCGATTTTAAATCATATAAAAGAGGGATGTAATTATTACATCCCTCTTTCTTTTATCTGTTGTTGTACTGTTGTTCGTAAAATTTTTCGTAATCTCCAGAGAGGATATTTTCTAACCAATCCAAGTTATCAAGATACCAATCAACGGTTTTTTCAAATCCTTCTTCGAATTGAATGCTCGGTTTCCAGTCTAGTTCTTTTTCTATTTTCGAAGCATCAATAGCATAACGCTGATCATGTCCGGCACGATCTTTAACAAAAGTGATTAGCTTTTGGGAAGTGCCTATTTCCTGATCTAGTTTAGCATCCATAATATCACAAAGCTTTCTTACCAAATCAAGGTTGGTCCATTCATTATTGCCACCAATATTATAGGTCTCACCTAACTTTCCATCATGAAAGATGGAATCTATAGCTAAGGCATGATCTTCCACGTACAACCAATCTCGAACATTATCGCCTTTTCCATAAATAGGAAGCGCTTTTTTATTTTTAATATTGTTGATTACTAGTGGGATTAGCTTTTCTGGAAACTGATTTGCTCCATAGTTATTGGAACAGTTTGAAATTACAACAGGAAGCTTATAAGTGTGAAAATATGCTCGAACCAAATGATCAGAACTAGCCTTTGATGCAGAATATGGACTTCTTGGATCATAAGATGTTTCTTCGGTAAAGAAACCTGTCTTGCCTAAGGATCCATACACCTCGTCTGTCGAAATATGATAGAATTTCTTTCCAGCCATTTGATCTTTCCAACTTTCCTTTGCTGCATTTAATAAATTTACGGTACCAACAATATTGGTCGTAATAAATGCTAATGGGTCAGAAATAGAGCGATCTACATGAGATTCTGCGGCTAAATGCAATACACCTTCGAATTGATACTTTTGAAATAAATCAGTGATAAATGCTAAATCGGTTATATCTCCTTTAATGAAAGTATAATTCGATTTGCTATCAATATCTTTTAAATTCTCTAGATTGCCGGCATAGGTTAAGGCATCTAAATTCACAATGTTATAATCGGGATATTTGTTGACAAATAATCGAACCACATGCGAACCAATAAAGCCTGCTCCTCCAGTTATTAAAATATTCTTTTTCAAGATGTGATATTTTATATTGATCTCAAATGAATTGGGATCATTAAACAATTTCTATTCTTTTATTTAAAGGCTTTTTTGCCAATTCCATGCTGAAAGTAGAGTGTCATCAAGTGTAGCTTCCGATTTCCAACCCAATACTTTATTGGCATTGCTTGTTTCAGCATAAATTTGTTCTACATCACCTGCACGTCGTTCAATGATTTTATGTGGCACTTTTTCGCCAGTAGCACGTTCGAATGAGCTAATAATTTCTAATACTGATACGCCTTCGCCTGTACCAACGTTGAAAAACTCATAATTGTTTAATTGTTTATCTCGTAGCAATCTTTCAATGGAAATTACATGCGCTTTTGCTAAATCAACAACATTAATGTAATCACGAATACAAGATCCATCAGGCGTATTGTAATCACTTCCAAATACACTAAGTTCTGCACGCATTCCTGCTACTGTTTGTGTTAAGAATGGAATAAGATTGTTCGGAACGCCTAATGGTAGTTCTCCAATTTTTGATGTAGGATGAGCTCCAATAGGATTAAAATATCGTAAGGCAATACCTTTTAGTTCTGGATTTGCATTTATCGTATCGCGAATAATATCTTCACTAATCATCTTTGTATTTCCGTATGGAGATTCTGCGGGTTTTCGAGGCGTTTCTTCCGTTACTGGCAATTTGTCTGGCTGGCCATAAACGGTACATGATGATGAGAAAACCAAATTAGGGATGTTGTGATCCTTCATTGCATCTAAAATATTCATCAAAGAATTGATGTTATTTCGGTAATACATCAATGGTTTCTCAACGGATTCACCAACAGCCTTATTGGCAGCAAAATGTATAATAGCACCAATATTTGTATGTTTTTTGAAAAATGCAATACTTTCTTCTCTCACGCTTAAATCTACCTTCTCAAAAAGAGGTTTAATTCCAGATATTGCTTCAATACCATCAAGAACTTCTATTTTAGAATTAGAAAGATTGTCGGCGATAATAACGTGATATCCATTGTTTTGAAGCTCTACAACAGTATGCGATCCAATATATCCAGTTCCTCCAGTTACAAGTATTTGCTTATCCATGCGTTAAAAATATTTAATGTTGAGGTATGCTTGTTTTAAAAGAAGACTTTTAAGTAACTTGAATACCTGTTGTAAATTTTTAATTGTATCGATTAAATTTACAATAATTTACTTAATAAACGGATAGGTTGAATTGAGTTAAATTTCTTTTCGGTGCAGAAAATATTGGTTTATAGGGGATTAATAGCTTGCTGCAATTATTCAATTTGAGTGGCATATATTTTTGATTATATTTGTGTATTATGCTAGACGTATCGAAATATATTAAAGATCTATTGTTTATTCACGATTGTGTGATATTACCTGGTTTTGGTGGGTTTGTGGCCAACTATAAGCCAGCAGATATCGATGAAGAGATGAATCTTGGAATTCCTCCTTCTAAATCAATTGGATTTAACCGTAATTTATCTCAAAATGATGGTTTGCTGATTAATAGATTGTCTGAAGCTGAAAATTTGACTTATTCTGAAGCTGAAAAATCTATTCAGTTTTTTATTGAAGATCTTCGTGTTCGTATTCAGCGAGGCGAAAAGGTAATATTAGATAAGATTGGCTGTTTTTATAATGACAGAAGGCATAATTTACTATTCGAACCTTCGAAAGAATTAAATTATTTGGTTGATGCTTTTGGTATGGAACGCTTTTCTCTTCCAACTCTTTCACCAATAAGTGATGAGAAAAATCATCCTGTTGCCATACCTCAAGTAAAAGTTAGAACGCTTTTCACCAAGAAAAGACTTTGGTATGCGGCAGCTGCAATTCCATTTATATTAACAGTTGCATTACTTCCAATGAATTCGGAACGAAATGGTAGTGAGGCATCTATGATATCAATAAATGAAAAAAAGGAAATAACTGAAAAGTTTGTTCAATTGGATCCTGTTGTATCTCCTCCTGAAGATTTGGTTGCATTTGAGCCAAAATTGACGAAGAAGAGTAAGTTAGAAAAAACTCAAAAAGGAAGATTTTATTTGATTTCTGGGAGTTTTACTTCAATTGAGAATGCAGAGATATTGCGTCAGGAGTTAATCTCGAAATCTTATCCAGCAGTGATCATTGAAAACAAAAATTTATACTCGGTTGCGGTTAATCAATTTACAAATCGAGCAGCTGCAGATCAGTTTAAAAAGAAAGTAATTGCTAAGAATTCAAAAGCTTTTTGCTGGGTTCTTCAAAAATAATAAAAAAAAGCGCTTTCCATTGGAAAGCGCTTTTTTTGTCTCTTTATCTGAACTATCTAATCTCAGAACCAGGTTTTATTGCTTGATCTGGAGATACGAAAGATAACTTACCATCAGCATCCTCAGCCATAAGAATCATACCTTGCGATTCGATACCCTTTAGCTTACGTGGCTCAAGATTCATCAAAACACTTACTTGCTTTCCGATAATTTCTTCTGGCTTATAGTGCTCTGCAATACCTGAAACAACCGTTCTCGTATCAACTCCTGTATCAACTTTGATTTTCAAAAGCTTCTTTGTTTTAGCAACCTTCTCAGCTTCGGTAATCGTACCAATACGAATATCCATTTTCATGAAATCGTCGAAATTGATATTTTCTTTAACCGGAGTAGCAACTCTATTTTCAAGTTCATTGGCAACTTTAGTTGCTTCTAGTTTATCAACCTGAGCTTGAATCGTTGCATCTTCAATTTTCTCAAACAATAATTCCGGCTTATTAATCTGGTGTCCGACAGGAATAACAACGTCTTTCATATCTGCCCACTCAATACGATCTATATTAAGGAATCCACGAAGTTTCTCTGCTGTAAATGGCAAGAATGGCTCCATCAAAGTAGATAGGTTCGCTGAAATCTGTAAAGAGATATTTAGAATAGTCTTAACTCGTGCCTCATCGGTTTTAATCACTTTCCAAGGTTCTGTATCGGCTAAGTATTTATTACCTAATCGAGCTAAATTCATAGCTACTTTAAGTGCCTCACGAAAATGATATGTTTCAAGATTCTTCTCAACCTCAGCTTTAAGAACAGGAATTTGAGCTAATGTTTCTTTATCGAAGTCAGTCAACTCACCAGCCTCAGGAACTAATCCTCCAAAATACTTGTGAGTTAATACCAAAGCACGGTTCACAAAGTTTCCAAAAATGGCAACCAACTCATTATTATTACGTGCCTGGAAATCTTTCCAAGTAAAATCGTTATCCTTAGTTTCAGGTGCATTTGCAGTTAATACGTAACGCAATACATCTTGTTTCTCAGGGAATTCTTCAAGGTACTCGTGCAACCAAACTGCCCAATTTCTAGATGTTGAAATTTTATCGCCTTCTAGATTTAAGAACTCGTTTGATGGTACATTCTCTGGTAAAATATATGAACCTTCAGCCTTAAGCATAGCTGGGAAAATGATACAGTGAAATACGATATTATCCTTACCAATAAAGTGAACCATTTTTGAATCCTCAGCTTTCCAATACTTTTCCCAATCAGGCGTATGCTCTTTAGTTGCTGAGATATATCCAATAGGTGCATCGAACCAAACGTAAAGCACTTTTCCGTCAGCTCCCTCTACGGGAACAGGTACACCCCAATTTAAATCACGGGTTACTGCTCTTGGGTGAAGACCATTGTCTAACCAAGACTTACACTGTCCGTAAACATTTGGCTTCCATTCTTTATGCTCCTCTAGAATCCACTCTTTTAAAAAGGGCTCATATTTATCAAGAGGCAAATACCAGTGCTTTGTTTCTTTCAACTGTGGCTTATTTCCCGTAATTGCTGATCGAGCATCAATCAGATCAGTTGCATTTAAAGATGTTCCACAACTTTCGCACTGATCTCCATAAGCTTTCTCATTTTTACAATGAGGACAGGTTCCTGTAATATATCGGTCAGCTAAAAATTGATTTGCCTCAGAATCGTAAAATTGCTCCGATGATTTCTCAATGAACTCAGCTTTTTCGTTTAGAGTCTCAAAGAATTCAGTTGCTGTTTCATGATGTATCTTCGAACTTGTTCTTGAATAAACGTCAAAAGAAATTCCGAATTTTTCGAAAGAATCTTTAATTATATTATGGTATTTATCAACCACATCTTGTGGGGTAACACCTTCTTTTTTAGCCTTAATTGTAATAGGTACACCGTGTTCGTCCGAACCTCCAATTAATAACACATCCTCACCTTTCATACGCATATAACGCACATAAATGTCAGCAGGAACGTATACGCCCGCTAAATGCCCAATATGTACCGGCCCATTCGCATAAGGAAGAGCAGTAGTAACAAGTGTTCTGTTAAATTTTGTCATCTGAGATTTATTTTTTTTCTAAGGAATGTCTTAATCTGTTTTGAGATAAAAAATTCCTCAGTTAATTTTGATTATCTAAATTGATGATCAAAATTTTACTTTTGATCGAATTGTTTGCAAAGATAAGATAGAATTGGCAAAAATGTAGTTATCCATTTGTATTTTATTCTTAATTTGTTCTTACTTCTAAAAAAAACTAAATAGATATGTATCAGCCGGCTGCTTTAATTAAAGGAGATAAAATTGGGATTGTTTCTCCAGCAGGGAAAATGGATCCTGAAAAGGTAGGAATAGCCGTTCAGAAATTGGAAGATGTAGGCTACAAAGTGGTGTTGGGAAATCATGTCTTCGATGAAAAAGATCAATTCGCCGGTAGTGATATGGATCGCTTATCGGATTTTCAGAAAATGTTAGACGATCCAGAAATTAAGGCGATTCTATGTTCTAGAGGTGGATATGGTTGTGTGCGAATATTAGAACATTTAGATTTTGATTTGTTTATGCGTAATCCTAAATGGATTATTGGATATAGTGACATTACTGTGTTCCATAGCTATTTGAATAATATTTTAGGTGTCGAAAGTTTACATGCTACCATGCCAATCAATTTTCCTGCAGAAGGTGATGACAATAAATCTGTACGATCTTTAATTAATACCATATCAGGAGATCAAGAGGATTATTCAATCTCTTCGCATGAATTGAATAGAATTGGGCAAAGTGAAGGGGAATTGGTAGGAGGTAACCTATCCATCCTGTACAGTTTGCGTGGAACGGTTATGGATTTTGAAACACATGGTAAAATTCTTTTTATAGAAGATGTTGGTGAGGAATTGTATCATTTGGATCGAATGATGAGAAACCTAAAAATAGGTGGTAAACTCTCAGAATTACAAGCTTTGATTGTTGGAGGAATGAGTGAAATGAAAGTAGGTAATCCAAATTTTGGGAAATCTGCTTATGAAATTATCAACGAAGTGGTTGAGCATTACAATTATCCCGTTGTTTATGATTTTCCTGCAGGTCATATTAAAGAAAATTGGACTTTACCAATGGGTCGATTTTTAAAATTAAATGTAAGTGATCAAATCGTGAACTTTTCTTGGGAAAGTAGTTCTGAAAATAAATGAGATGGCAAAACACAACGAATTAGGAAAGCTTGGAGAAGATCTTGCAGCAAAATATTTGCTTAAAAATGGATATAAGATTATAGATCGAAACTGGATTTATTTGAAAAAAGAACTAGATATAGTTGCTTTAAAAGAGAATCAATTGGTTGTGGTGGAAGTCAAATCAAGATCCACAGAATATTTTGAGCATCCAGCAGATGCAATTACTTTATCGAAGATCAAGTTTTTGGTAAGAGCAACACAAGATTATGTTGATTTAAAGGAAATGGAATACGAAGTCCGATTTGATGTTATTAGTGTGATTAAAGATGGTGAAAAGTATAAAATAGAGCACATCGAAGATGCATTTATTGCACCTGTTGATTAATCTGCAAGATATTTGTCAATTGTAGCAAGAAGTTCCTCAAAACGAATAGGTTTGGATAAGTAATCATCACATCCAGCATCTAATATGCGTTCTTTATCCCCTTCTAGAGCATAGGCCGTTTGTGCAATTATTGGAATTTCTTGATGATTTTCTTTGATACGACGAGTTGCTTCACAACCATCCATTATTGGTAAACGAATATCCATTAAAATAACATCGATATCTTCTGAACTCTCAATAATATCAACCGCCTCTTTTCCATTTTTTGCCCATAGTAATTTCGATTCCGTTCTGCTAAGTGCTGCATCAAAGAACATGTTGTTGATTTCTTCATCTTCAACAATCAGAATTCGTTTATTTTTCCATTTGTATTTTTGAGCGTATCCTGTATCTTTCATGATTTCTTGGATCTATTTAACACAATCTTAGAACTAAATATACAAAAATGCATCTAGTATAAAAAAAATGATTTTCTAATTTGGTCAAATTGTTGTTCTTATAATTTAATATGCTCAATAGAAATGGAGCTTGTGAAGAATCAAAAAAATATTTTTAATTTATCTAGATTGTAAATTTGACGTGGATTTTGATTCAATTGACCGATTAGAAGATGGTCTTTTTTTTGTCTTTAGAACGATTTTTTTAATACTCATGAAGATAGATCTTTAGGCTTGTACCTAAAAGTAATTATATTTGTTTATTGCTTACGTATTTTTAAATCTGAACAAAGTATTAAACAATGAATATAGAAGAATTAAGAGATTACTGTATTACAAAGAAAGGCGTTACAGAAAGTTTCCCTTTCGATGAAGAAACGCTCGTTTTTAAAGTGATGAATAAAATGTTTTTGCTCACAAACATCAATAAAGAATTGAGCATGAACGTAAAATGTGATCCTGAAAAGGCCATTGAATTACGAGAGGAATACAGTTCTGTTTTACCAGGTTGGCATATGAATAAAAAACACTGGAATACGGTAAATATTGATGGTAGTATTTCAGATAATCAACTTAAAGAATGGATTGATGATTCTTATGACGAAGTAGTGCGTAAAATGACCAAGAAAATGCAAGCAGAATTATTGAAATAGAAACTTTTACTTAAACAACTAATATAGTCATGAAAAGAACCTTAATTACCTTAATGCTAATTGCCTTTTGTAGTGTTAATATGCTATGGGCTCAAGAAAAGCAAGAAGAGAAAAAATTTAGCACTGTTGTAGATGTTCCTACAACTGAGGTTCGTAATCAGGAAAGTACCGGAACTTGCTGGGCATTTGCAGGAACTTCTTTCATTGAAGCAGAACTTATTCGTTTAGGTGCAGGCAATATTGATCTTTCTGAAATGTTTACTGTTCGTCATGCCTATTCTCAAAAAGCATTACGCTATTTCCGTTTACACGGGAAAGGTAATTTTAGCGAAGGTGGTCAAGCTCACGATGTTTTAAACGTAGTGAAAGAATTTGGATTCATTCCTGAATCAGCCTATTCTGGTAACGAATACCAAAGCGATTTTCACATCCACAGAGAAATGGTGAAGTCTACCAAAGCCATGTTAGATCAAATTGTTAAAAATCCTAATCGTGTGATAACTCCGGTTTGGGAAGAATCTGTTAACGGAGTTTTGGATACTTACATGGGCAAAACACCAAAAACATTTACCTATGAAGGAACTGAAACTACACCAGCAGCTTATGCTGAAAAATTAGGGTTTAACACTGAGGATTATATAGAATTAACTTCATATTCTCATCACCCATACTACAAAGAATTCAATCTTGAGATTCCAGATAACTGGTCTCACGACCTGTATTACAACCTTCCCATTGATGAGTTAATGGAAGTAATGGACAATGCATTAATGAATGGATATTCAGTTTGTTGGGATGGAGACGTAAGTGAGAAAGGTTTTTCTCATAGAAACGGATATGCTGTTTTACCTGCTAGTAAAACAGCGGATATGACAGATTCAGAGATTGCTAAATGGGAAAAGGATGTGAAAAAAGCTGAAAAGAAAGTAAGTCAAAAAGGAAAAGAGCCAGAGGTTGATCAGGCATTGCGTCAGCTTACTTTTGATAATTTTGAAACTACCGATGATCATCTAATGCACCTAACTGGTATTGTTAAAGATCAAAAGGGAACTCGTTACTACAAGACTAAGAATTCATGGTCAAAAACTTCGAATAAAATGGGAGGTTATTTGAATATGAGTGAAGCTTATGTTCGTTTAAAAACTGTAGCTATTATGGTTCATAAAGATGCTATTCCAAAAGAAGTTAAAAAGAAATTAGGTTTGTAGAGACAAACTGTAAAAGTGAAAGGGTGTCATTTTTTGACATCCTTTTTTTTTGCTATTTTTTCGCTTGTATTCTTGTGTTCAGTTCGTAAACTTGGATTAAAATTAAAGATTTATTTCTTATTCATCGTAAAATAGTTTGGCCTGAATAAGTATTAATATGAAAATAATTTATAATATTGTTTCCCCCATCTTTTAATTATTAACCACTATTTTGCATGAAAACCCTGGATCAAACCTTTCTTAAATCCCTCAGGAATGGCAATGAAAATTCATTTAAGTGTTTGTATAACAAATATTTTGATGCACTTTATTTGTTTGGGCATAAATATATTTCTTCCCAAGATGTTGTAGAGGATATTATTCAGGAAAGTTTTGTTAAAGTTTGGGAAAAGAGATCTTCTTTTTATCACGAAGCAGCTTTAAAAGCATTTTTATATAAGACGGTTCGAAATTCTTGTTTGAATCAAATTGATCACCGAAAGGTTCGAATGACATATGAAAATCAATCTGCGAAAGACATTCATGATGAAGATTATTTTTTGAAGAATGTTATTGATGAAGAGGTAAGAAGGATTATAGCCGAAACAGTCCAAAAATTGCCAGAATCTGCAAGGTTAATTTATTTATTAGGTTTAAAAGGGCTAAAGAATTCTGAAATAGCAGAAGATTTAGACATTTCGATCAATACGGTTAAGACACAAAAACAAAGAGCAACGAAGTTTTTAAAGGAAAATCTGAAAGATCTTTTTATTTTCTTACCATTTATGGTTTAGGGAATTAAGAATAATATATCATAAAAGGGGACAAAAGTTGAAAAATTTGTCACCCTTTTTTTATTTATACCTGTTATAGTAATTGTTAATCGCACACATAGAATACGAATATGAATAATTTACCATCTGGATTTAAAATTGCAGACTTAATTGTGAAAAGGCTTGAGGGGAAGCTGAACGCAAAAGAAGAGCAGTTTTTGGAAGAATGGAAATACGCAAAAGAGGAAAATCTGGTACTCTTCCACAAGCTTTCTCAAAACCCAGAAAAACAATATTTTGAGAGAGAGTCTAAGCTCGAGAGTGCTAATAAAACTGAGGTTTGGGACAAAATACAAGCCAAAATTAGGAATGATAAGCGTATTCGCTTGAAGCAAATTTTAATAAAAGTTGCAGCTGTTTTAGTAATCGTTGCTAGCGTTGGAGGAGTTCTTACATCTATAAATAAAGATGTTGTTTATAGTGAACCTTTAGCAATAATACCTGGAAAAAACCAGGCACTTTTGGTATTGAGTGACGGGGAGAAATACCAACTGAACGAGAAAGTAAATTTGAAAGAGAAAGGTATTTTAATTTCAAATTCGACTGAAGAATTGGTTTATAAGAAATCAGCAAAAGATGAACTTTCTAACAAGCTTACCTATAATACCATAATAATTCCTAAAGGAGGAGAGTATAAGTTGACCTTATCTGATGGAACAAAAATTTGGATGAATTCGAATTCAAAATTGCGTTATCCATCTGAATTTGGAAACGGGGTTAGAAAAGTTCATTTGGAAGGAGAAGCTTATTTTCAAGTTGCTAGAGATGAGAAGCACCCTTTTATTGTAGATGTTACGGATGCTGAAGTGAAAGTTCTGGGAACTTCCTTTAACGTAAATGCTTACAATGAGCAAGAGGAAATTGTGACAACCTTGGTAGAAGGAAAGGTTGAGGTGAATGATGAATACCGAGGTATTCGTCAAGAATTACTTCCTAACGATCAGTTGAGTTTTAACAAGCTAAGTGGTCAAACATCAAAAAAAGTTGTTGATCCTCATTTGTTTACAGCATGGAAAGATGGGCGAATTGTATTTGATAATCAGAGCCTTGATGATTTGATGCTCCGACTTTCGAGATGGTATGATATTGATGTTTTCTTTCTTTCAAATTCGATTAAAGATCTAAAATATACTGGAGATGTAGCACGTTACGATACAATCAATAAAATTTTAGAGATGATTGAAGTAACAGAGAAAGTAAAATTTACAATAAAGGATCGTAGTGTTATGATCGAAGAAAATAAAAGATAAAAAAAGACCGGAATCTGCAGCCACAGATTCCGGCAAAGTCAATAAACATTTCTTTTTGGAGAAATGTAATACTAACCAAATCACATTCAAAATTATGAAAAAAAATCGGGAAAAGTCTTTTATGCAGAAAAGAAAACCAATTCTTGCTAAAAGACTCTTGCTTTTATTTCTGATTGTTAACGTCTTTAATTTTCAGGCTTTAGCAAATCTTCAGGGTGAAATTCTGGAGTTAGAGATGTCAAGCAGTACATTAATTGAGGTTTTTGAAAAAGTTAAGGAGAAAACCAATTACACTTTTCTTTACAATGTTGATGACATAAAAGAAATTAATAACGTTAATATAAGCGCTTCGCCTAAAAGTGTTAAAACAATATTAACCGACTGTCTTAAGGACACTGGTCTTACTTATGAGATTAGAGATGAGGTAATTATTATTAAGCCACAAGCTAAAAAGGAAACTTCTCAGAAGGAAATAAATCCTATTCAAGCGGAAAAAAAAGTTGGCGGTGTTGTAACTGATAATTCAGGTGTCGGATTACCAGGTGTTTCTGTTTTTATTAAAGGTACTAGTATTGGTACAACCACTAATATTGATGGAGTATACAAGTTACAATTACCGGATGCAACGGAAACAACTTTAGTTTTTTCGTTTATTGGAATGGACACTCAGGAAATAAAAGTTACTAATCAGAGCGAAATTAATATTGTTCTAGAAGCAAATTCGGAACAAATTGAGGAGGTTGTTGTAACCGGTATGGTTGTAATGGATAAGCGATTATTTACTGGTGCTAGTCAGAAGTTAAAAGCAGAAGAAGTTAAATTGGCTGGTATGCCAGATGTTAGTCGTGGCTTAGAAGGTCGTGCTGCTGGGGTATCTGTCCAGAATGTTTCTGGAACTTTTGGTGCTGCTCCTAAAATCCGTGTTCGTGGTGCTACTTCCATTTATGGTAGTTCTAAACCATTATGGGTAGTTGATGGAGTGATCTTGGAAGATGTGGTTGAATTAACCTCCGATGCGCTTTCGTCGGGTGATGTAACAACTTTGATCAGTTCTGCAATTGCGGGTATAAATGCTGATGATATTGAAAGTTTCGAAGTATTGAAAGATGGTTCGGCGACCTCCATTTATGGTGCTCGCGCAATGGCTGGAGTTATTGTTATTACAACAAAAAAAGGTAAAGCTGGAGTAAGTCGTATCAACTATTCAAGTGAGTACACTTATCGATTAACTCCTTCTTACAATGATTTTAATATCATGAATTCTCAGGAACAGATGTCTGTTTACGAAGAGATGCGTGAAGGTGGTTGGTTAAACTATGCTGATGTAGCTAACGCTCGCGAGAGTGGTGTTTATGGAAGAATGTACCAACAATTAAACCAGATTGATGCTTCGGGGAACTTTTTGTTAGCAAATACTCCGGAAGCTAAAGCAGCATTCTTACGTAAGGCTGAATACAGAAATACCGATTGGTTTAAGGAGTTATTTAAGACCAATATCATGCAAAGTCATTCTGTAAGCATGTCTTCAGGAACAGAAAAGTCTACTTATTATGCTTCAATTAGTGCATTAGTTGATCCAGGTTGGACTAAAGCTAGTAATGTGAATAGATATACTGCTAATTTTAAGTCGAATTATAAAGTATTTGATAATCTTACGTTTAATACCATTAGTAGTGCTTCTTATCGTAAGCAAAAAGCACCAGGTGCATTAGCTCAGGATACGGATGTAGTAACAGGAAAAGTGAAAAGAGATTTTGACATAAACCCTTACTCCTTTGCCTTGAACTCATCTAGAACTTTAGATCCTAATGCAGACTATATACGTAACTATGCTCCTTTTAATATCAATAGAGAGTTAGACGAAAACTATATTGATTTAAATGTAGTGGATGTGAAATTCCAAACAGAATTAAAATGGAAAGTTACTCCTAAAGTAGAAATAAGTGCATTGGGTGCTCTTAAATATCAGTCAACTTCTCAGGAGCATAACATTACTGAATTTTCTAATCAGGCTCAAGCTTATAGGGCAATGCCTAATTCAACGATTCGTGATCGAAATTCATTCTTATATAAAGATCCAGATGATCCTTATGCTTTGCCAGTAAGTATTCTGCCTGAAGGTGGAATTTACAAGCGTACTGACTATAAGATGTTAGGTTATGATTTTAGAACAACAGCTTCCTATAAGGATGTATTCAATGAGACACACATCATAAATTTGTATGGTGGTATGGAAATCAACTCAATAGATCGTAAGAAGACAAACAATACTGGTTGGGGATTACAATACTCTATGGGAGAGATTCCATTTTACACCTATGAGTTGTTCAAAAAAGGGATTGAAAATAATAACTTGTATTATGGGATGGAAAATACCAGATATCGTAATACAGCTTTCTTTGGAAATGCGACTTACTCCTATATGGGGAAATATACACTTAACGGAACGCTTCGTTACGAAGGAACTAATAAGTTAGGAAAGTCAAATAGTGCACGTTGGTTACCTACATGGAATATTTCTGGTGCATGGAATGCTCATGAAGAGATTTTCTTTGAATCATTAAAGCCAACGGTTTCGCACTTTACTTTAAAGGCATCGTATAGTTTAACGGCCGATCGTGGGCCACACTATGTTACCAACTCTTTAGTTGATATCAGAAGTAGAAATCCTTGGAGACCAACTGCAGGAATGAAAGAAAGTGCCCTGTATATTGAGTCCTTAGAGAATAGCGAATTAACTTATGAAAAGAAACATGAGTTTAATGTTGGTGCTGATATTGGATTCTTAAATAATCGCATTAATACCACAATTGACTGGTATACTCGTGATAATTATGATCTGATAGGCCGAGTAACTACGCAAGGATTAGGTGGTGAAGTTTCTAAATATGGTAACGTTGCTTCTATGGAATCTCATGGATTTGAGTTCTCTATTTCATCAACTAATATTAAAACAAATAACTTTTCTTGGGTTACCAACTTTGTTTATTCCAAAAACAAGAATAAGGTTACAGAATTGGAGACCAGATCGCGTGTAATTGATATGGTGAAAGGTAATGGCTTTGCTCGTGAGGGGTATGCTGTTCGTTCAATCTTCTCAATTCCATTTAAAGGTTTGAATAATGAAGGTTTACCAACTTTCCTTGATCAGAGTGGAAATGTAACGGTTAGCGATATTTATTTTCAAGAGAGAGAAAATCTTGATTTCCTTGAATATTCAGGATCTGCTGATCCAACAGATATTGGAAGTTTGAGTAATACATTTACCTATAAAGGATTTAGATTTAATGTTTTCATGACCTACTCATTTGGAAATGTTGTTCGTTTAGATCCTGTTTTTAACGGTAATTATTCAGATCTTGATGCTTTGCCACGCGAATTTAAGAATCGTTGGGTTCGACCAGGGGATGAAAATATTACTACGATTCCTGCTATTGCTACTGCAAGACAAGCAGATAATATTGGCTCAGGAGATCTTGCAACAGCATATAATGCTTACAATTATTCTTCAGATCGAATTGCTGATGGAGATTTTATCAGAATGAAAGAGATTTCATTAGCTTATGATTTCTCAAAAAATGTAGCAACTAGATTGGGTGTAAATAATCTTTCAGTGAAACTGCAAGCAACAAACTTGTTTTTGTTGTATTCCGATGATAAACTAAATGGTCAGGATCCTGAATTCTTTAATGCAGGTGGTGTAGCAGCACCAGTACCTAAGCAGTTCACATTTACATTGAAATTAGGATTGTAGAAGTAAAAAAGTTTAAACATGAAAAGAATAAATATATTATTTATAGCTCTTTTGGCATTGATTACCGTTTCGTGCGATAGTTTTTTGGACGAAACACCAGACAATAGAGCAGAGGTGGATAGCCAATTGAAAATAAGAAAGTTATTGGTGTCCGCATATTCTACAGGTAATTATGCATTAGTTACTGAAGTATCGTCTGATAATGTTGACGACAATGGTAAATCTAATCCTAATACCACTAGGTTTTACGAGCAAATAGCCAATTGGGAGGACATTACTGAAGTTGAAAATGATGATCCTAAAACGATCTGGGAAGGTGCTTATGGCGCCATTGCACACTCAAATGAAGCCTTAGCCGCTATTGCAGAATTAGGCGAAGCCGAATTGGCAGCAGAAAAAGGAGAAGCTTTAATCACGAGAGCTTACAATCATTTTATCTTGGTAAATGTTTTTTGTCAACACTACAATACAGGATCTAGTTCTTCTGACTTAGGAATTCCATATATGGAAACATCAGAAACTACTTTAAATCCGCAGTATGAGAGAGGTACTGTAAAAGATGTTTACGAAAAAATAAATACTGATATCGAGGCTGCCTTACCATTAATAAGTGATGACATTTATGAAGTAAATGCCTATCATTTTACAAAAAAGGCCGCTTATGCATTTGCTGCACGTTTTAATTTATATTACGAGAAATGGGCAAAGGCCAAGGAATATGCAAGTAAGGTTGTTACCGATAATCCTTCTACACAGTTGAGAGATTGGGCAGCATTAGGAGCATTGCCTCGTCAGCCAGATCCAGTAACAAATGCATATATTAATGATGCGGCAAATTTATTGGCTGCAACATCTGGTTCTAATATTGGACTTTATTTTGGTGCATATTACCATGGTTCTCGTTATAACCATTCTCGAAAAATTGCTGATGAGCAAACCTTATTAGCACCACTCCCATTTGGAGGTATTTCGGGATCTGATTATAATTTTGGACCTTTTGTTTATGCAGGTACTAATCTTGATAAGACTTTGTTTTATAAAATTCCATTTCTTTTCGAGTATACAGATCCTGTAGCGGGCATTGGTTATAGAAGATCTGTAATGATACCATTTACTACCGATGAAACCTTACTTGTTCGAGCTGAAGCAAAAGCAATGTTGGGAGAAAATGATGCAGCCTTGGCAGATTTAAATGCGTGGAGTTCTAACTTTTTTAAAGGGAATGAAGCTACATTGACTCAGGTAAACGATTTCTATTCTAATTTGCCATTTTCATCAGAAGTATCTGCAAGTCAAAAGAAAAGGTTAAGTCCCAAGTTTACGCTTGCAACAGGTACTCAAGAAAATTTAATTCATTACGTATTGCAGTGCAGAAGAGTTTTAACTCTGCACGAGGGATTGCGTTGGTTTGATATTAAGCGATATGGAATTGAAGTTCCTCGTTACCAAATTCAAGCAGACGGTACATCAACAGTAATAGATGTTTTAGAAGTGGAAGACTTAAGAAAAGCAATTCAGATTCCTCAGGATGTTGTTTCTGCAGGTTTTGAAGCAAATCCGCGCTAAGTACTAATTTTAAAAAGAAAAATGATGAATAATATAAAATATTGGCTATCACTGGCAATAATGATAATTGTTCTTGCTGCTTGTACTGATGACGATGACCCTAACACCGATGTTAGTGTTATTAGTATTGGAACGGGAGAGAGCAACGATTTTGACAAATATTTGGAGAAAATTTATACCGAGCCATATAACATTAGTTTCCAGTATAAACTGGCGGATATAGAGTCGGATATGAACTATCAGTTGGTTCCTGCGACCTATGAAAACTCTGTGAAAATGGCTAATCTGGTTAAGTATCTTTGTTTAGATGCTTACGAGGAAGTAGCTCCAGAGGGCTTTTTAAAGGTGTATTTTCCTAAAATGATGATGATGGTTGGTTCTGGTGCATACAGAAATAATGGTACAGTTGTATTGGGAACGGCAGAAGGTGGTTTAAAAATCACTTTGTATGATATCAACAATTTGGATATATCTAATGTTGAAAGATTGTATGAATATTATTTCCGCACAATTTTCCATGAATTTTCTCACATTTTACATCAAACCAAAGATTATACTACAGATTTTGACAAGATTTCTTCAACGGAGTATGTTGGTGGATCATGGAATGATGCTTGGGATGGAAAATCGTCTTTAGAAGCAGGTTTTATTAGTGACTATTCTAGTAAAGAAACGAATGAAGATTTTGTGGAGTTAATTGCCCATTATATTACGAATACAGAAGAGTCGTGGGCTGCTAAAATTGAGCCTGCAGGAGATTCTGGCAAAGCAATTCTTGAGCAGAAAATAACTATCGTTAAATCTTATATGAAAGAGGTTTGGAGTATAGATATGGATGACTTACGTGCAGCTATTCAGACTCGTGCTGAGAAATTAGACGAACAAGATTTTGATTCAATAACAATAGAATAAGAGCTATGAAGAAAAATATATATATAGTGCTGTTTGGTTTGTTATTAAGCATTGGTGCAGTTTCGTGTGATAATGAAACAGATATGCTTTTTGAAGAAACAGCAGCCGAGCGTAAAACTGCGGCAATACAGGAGTTTGATGAAGCCCTTAAATCTTCAGAACAAGGGTGGTTATTTCAGTATTTTCCAGAAGAAACCCAAAAGTATGGTGGTTTTAACTATGTAGTGAAATTTAACCAGCACGATAGTGTTTCTGTGTGGACTGAATTAGTGCCAGATGCAGAACCTGAAATCTCTTTATATGATTTGATTTCGTACGGAGGTCCTGTACTTACATTTAATACTTATAATCCATTTATGCACGCTTTTGCGACACCTTCAGCGGCAGAATACAATGCCAAAGGTGGTGATTCTGAGTTTCTTTTGATGTCGAACGATGAGGCTGTGATTTCTGTTAAGGGAACCAAAACCGGAAATGACATGCGTTTGATTAAAATGACTGAAACTCCTGAAGCTTATTTTGCTAAAGCAAAAGAGGTTTTAGATTTTCTTGGAGGTGCTTCGTTTGGTACTGTAGTTGATGGAACTGAGGTTACTATTATTCTGGCTGGAAGACAATTAACTTTTGTATATAACGATGGAAAAGAGGATGTAAATGAAACAATTGCTTTTGTTTATACGGATAAAGGAATTCGTTTGTACAAGCCAGTTGAAATACTAAATGCATCTGCACAAGATTTCACATTAAACAAAGAAAGCAAGCAATTTATAGCTGATAATGGAGAGTTAACTGTTGATATTGCATTTGCTCCTATCGATTTGACTTTAGCAAGATGGTCACTTGATACTAGTGTTGAAACGGATCGTTCTGATGCTATAAAAATAGCTTGGGATAATGCTCACGCTGCAAACAATAGCACATGGGGTGAGAACTTATATGGAGAAGTATTTATGGGCTTATGTTATGCTGCCTATAATGATATTGGAATGTCCTTTTACTCATTTACTGCTGCAGGTAAAGCTTATAGATCTCATTATAACTTGAGTTTTGGCGGAGTTGTAGGGCATGAGGATTATTTAAATGTTATTAAAATTGATGGTGGTTTTAACTGGAAATGGTATGGGCACTTTGAAACGTTTGTAAATGTTGTTGCAAATAATGCACCTTACATTACAGAAATGGATGATGCTGAAAATCCTACACAAGTTAAATTGACTAGTGCTGCAAATCCAGAAGTTTGGTTTATTTTAAGACAATAATCTTTAAGAATAAGTAATACACGATATGCCTCTACAATTTTATTTGTAAGGTTGTAAGCATTTTTTATAAACAATTTAGTATGTAGTTAAAAAGGCAGCCCATTCGGCTGCCTTTTTTTTGTAATCATTTTTTTGAGAAATAGAATAAAAAACCAACCAGTACCCAACAGTTAATGAAAAAGACTATCTTTGTTTCTTAAATACGATTTTAAAAGCAATAGATTATGCCTTCAAAAATATTCTCCGTTACAACTGATTCGGGTGTGCCAAAATACAAACAGTTGATTAATTCTCTATATCAATCTATTGAAAATGGTGATGTTCAGATTGGAGATCAGTTACCATCTATTAACTCGATATGCAAAGAATTTAAACTGTCACGAGATACTGTGTTGGTTGCATTCAATGAATTGAAGGCTAGAGGGGTAATTTCATCGGTACCCGGTAAAGGTTATTATTTAGAGAGTAATATTACGCAGTTAAAGCACAAAATATTTTTGCTTTTCGAAGAGTTTAATGTGTTTAAAGAATTCTTATACAACTCTTTTTTAGAGAGTTTGAATGAAGTTGCAACTGTAGATATTTTCTTTCATCATTTTAATGAGAGAGTATTTAAGGAGCTGATAGAAAATAACAATGGAAAATACACTTCTTACGTTATAATGCCTGCCAAGTTTAAGGATGCCTATTCAGTTTTAAAGCAATTGCCACAAGATAAAGTTTACATTTTAGATCAAACCAACCCTACGCTAAAAAAGCACTATCCTGCAGTTTATCAGAATTTTGAGAATGATGTATTTAAATCTCTTTCTTCAGGATTAGATCTGTTGAAGAAATATAAAAAGATGTATTTGGTGTATCCTGGCGGTAAAGAACCAGAAGGCCAAATGAAGGGCTTTAAGAAATTTGCAAAGCAATACGACAAGGAATGGGAATTCGAGATTATTACCAGCCTAAAAGGACATGCAATCCAAAAATCGGAAGTTTATATCGTACCGAACGATCATGATATGGTTCGCTTGGTAAAAGAGGCAAATGCCAACCAGTTTAAAATTGGTGAGGAATTAGGAATCATTTCTTATAATGATACGCCACTTAAAGAGGTTGTAGCTGATGGAATTACTACGATTAGTACAGATTTTAAGGAAATGGGAGAACTACTTGCAAAAATGGTACTAGGCGGTGAAAAAGAACTAATTCAAAACAAGTGCGAGCTGATTAGAAGAAGATCCTTATAATCTGGATTCAATTGATTTAAACCCAAATTTCGAATAGATTTTTGGGTTTTAATGAAAAAAAACTATATTTACCCACCAGTACCAACCAGTAAGATATTCATTAGTGATGAAATTGATTGATATGATTTTCATTTCGCTAAGGTTAATTTCCAAACTGAGGTACAAAAAATTACAATGAGCAAGTTGAAGAATGTCGGGCTGCTGTTGACGCAATTACCCCCTCAAAGTTAATTGTTCAATTGGGTGAATTAAGCCCGGCAGAATTCAATTCATCGTCATATAGAATAGAAATAAAATGATTCTAAAGAATCCACAACTTTTTTTAGAAATGGGTAAGGGAGGAAAAAGAATCGAAAATATTTAATAAAGTAGCTATGAGTAAGTTTGATTATATCGAGAATCCTCACAGAAGGTACAATCCTTTAACTGGAGAATGGGTGCTTGTTTCACCACACAGATCGAAAAGACCTTGGCAAGGTCAAGTTGAAAAGGTAGTAGAAGATACTCGTCCATCTCATGACCCGGAATGTTATTTGTGTCCGCGAAACGAACGTATTGGTGGTGAAAATAATCCTGATTATGAAGATGTTTACTCTTTCCAGAACGATTTTAGTGCTTTGTTGCAAGATACTCCAGAAGGAAAATTTGAAGATGGTGATCTCTTTAAAGCAGAGAGTGAATCAGGTGTATGTAAAGTAATTTGCTTTAGCCCTGACCATAGTCTTACGGTTCCAGAAATGAAGGTGGAAAATATCCGTAAAGTGGTTGATCTTTGGTGCAAAGAATACAAAGAACTGGGAGCTCGTGAAGACATTGGCTACGTGCAGATTTTCGAAAATAAGGGCTCGATCATGGGATGTTCGAATCCTCACCCACACGGACAAATTTGGGCTTCAGGTTTAATTCCTTTGGAAACATCTAAAGAAACAGAAACTCAAAAAGAATACTTCGATAAGCATGGAAGAACAATGCTATTGGATTATCTAAATGGCGAGTTGGAAAAGAAAGAAAGAATTTTAGCTGAAAATGATTCATTTGTGGCTTTGGTTCCTTATTGGGCAACCTGGCCTTTTGAAAGCATGATTATTTCTAAAAGAGCAGTTTCTAACTTATTGGAATTAACCGATGAGGAGAGAACTGATTTAGCAGATATTTACAAGAAACTGACAATAATGTATGATAATCTTTTTGAGATTTCATTTCCTTATTCGGCAGGTATTCACCAAGCTCCAACCGATGGAGAAGAGCATCCGGAATGGCACCTGCATATGCATTTTTATCCACCACTGCTTCGTTCAGCAACGGTTAAGAAATTTATGGTAGGCTACGAAATGTTGGTACGCCACAAAGAGATATTACAGCAGAAGGAGCTGCCAAAAGATTAAGAGAATTACCTGAAATACATTACAAGCAAAAATAATCATGAAGGGAAAGATATTAGTAACTGGCGGAACTGGGTACATTGGTTCTCATACAACAGTTGAGTTAATCAATAAAGGATACGAAGTTGTAATTATTGATAATTTATCTAACTCAGAAGTAAGAGTTCTTGATAGCATCGAAAAAATCACAGGAACACGTCCGAAGTTTTATGAGATGGATTTGCTTGATCAGGTAAAACTGGATGCATTTTTTGCTGAGAACAATGATTTAAAAGGAATTATTCATTTTGCTGCTGCAAAAGCTGTTGGTGAATCAGTAAACATTCCTTTGCATTATTACCGCAATAATTTGGTTACCATGCTAAATTTATTGGAGGGAATGAAGAAATATGAAATTGAGAATTTTGTATTCTCATCATCTTGTACGGTTTATGGTCAGCCAGATGAGTTGCCGGTAACTGAAAATGCTATAGTAAAACCTGCCGAATCTCCTTACGGATATACCAAGCAGGTAAATGAAAACATCCTAAAAGATACAATTGCTTCGGGTGCGAAAATTAAAGGAATCGCATTGCGTTACTTTAACCCAATTGGAGCGCATCATTCAGGTCTTATTGGTGAATTGCCTATTGGTGTTCCTGCCAATTTAATGCCATTTATAACGCAAACGGCCTATGGCTTGCGCGATCAGTTAAGTGTATTTGGCGACGATTACGACACGGCAGATGGTTCTTGTATTCGCGATTACATTCATGTTGTAGATTTAGCAAAGGCGCACATTATTGCCATTGAACGAATGATCGACGGTAGAAATGAATCTTCTTACGAGATGTTTAACATTGGAACAGGTAATGGCTTCTCTGTATTTGAAGTAATCAAGTCTTTCGAAAAAACATCAGGAGAGAAATTGAACTATGTTGTTGCTCCAAGAAGAGCTGGTGACATTGTTAAAATTTGGGCTGATACAACCATTGGGAATACCGTTTTGGGTTGGAAAGCTGAAAAAACACTGGATGAAATGACCAAATCTGCATGGGATTGGGAGAACAACTACAGAGCATCAATAAAGGAACAGGTACAATAATTTATTAAAATATATTAAGATGAAAATAAATGCAATAATTGAGAAACTTAATGGTGGCGATAATAAAGCGTTTAATGCTTTATATGGTAATGATGCTGCTGTACTAAAATTTCAAGCTGATAGATATGCTAAGCAATTGGCTGATTTTCAGACTGCTTTTGGTAGCGATGAGGCAAGTTTATTTAGTTCTCCAGGTCGTACCGAAGTTGGTGGTAATCATACTGATCATCAGTTGGGTAGAGTTTTGGCTGGAGCTGTAAATTTAGATAACATTGCTGTTGCTGCAGCTAATGGGACCAATGTTGTTCGTATTAATTCAGTTGGTTTCCCTCCGTTCGAAGTAGATTTATCGAATCTTGAAGTTACTGAATTTGAAGTAACGCCAACCAATTTAGTTCGTTCAATTGCTGCAGGTATTAAAGAATTAGGTCTTGAAGTTTCTGGTTTTGATGCAATTATTGATGGTGCTGTTCCAGAAGGATCGGGATTAAGTTCATCTGCTTCTTTCGAAGTTTTGATAGGTGCTATTTTTAGTCACTTATTTAACGATGGAAAATTAGATCCAGTAGACAATGCAAAAATTGGTCAGAAAGCTGAGCATGCTTGTAAAAAGTTTTGTGGTTTAATGGATCAAACAGCTTGTGCTGTAGGTGGTTTTATTACAATCGATTTTGAAAATCCTGCTAACCCAATTGTAAAGGCTTTGGATTTTGATTTTGCAAAAACAGGATATTCATTGGTAATTACCAATACAGGTGGTAGCCACGGTGGTTTAGATGCTGAATACAATTCTCTTCCGGGAGAAATGAAAGCAGTAGCTAAAGAACTAGGTCAAGAAGTTCTTCGTCCTCTTTCTATGGAAGATGTAGTAAAAGGTATTCCAACAATTCGCGAGAAAGTTGGCGATCGTGCTATTCTTCGTTCAATGCACTTCCAGGGAGATAATGCTCGCGTTGTAGATCAGGTTGCTGCTTTAGAGGCTAACGAATTCCAAAAATTCTTAGGTCTTGTTATTGAGTCAGGATTTAGCTCATACATGTACAATCAAAATATTTTTGTTGGTGGACAATCTCAACATCAAAACGTTGCTCTTGCATTGGCTTTAAGCGAACAAGTTCTTAAAGGTAAAGGTGCATGGCGTGTTCATGGTGGAGGATTTGCTGGAACCATCCAGGCTTTCGTTCCTAATGATGTTTTAGAGGATTACATTTCAACACTAGAATCAGTATTTGGCGAAGGTAACTGCCATAAACTATTCATTAGAGCTGAGGGATCAGTTAAAGTAGAATTATAATAAAATGAATTAGGTAGTTGGGTAAAATAATTTATCCAACTGCTTTTGTATTATATCAAACACATTTATACAATAATCATGGGAAATTCAAAAACGAATTACGCGGTTCCTTTTGCAATTATGTCCTTTCTACTTTTCCTTTTAGGATTTGTAACATGGATTAATAACATCTTGGTTCCATTTATGAAAGCACAGTTTACAATTACTGAATTTCAAGCTCAGTTAGTAAGTGCCGCTTTCTTTGGTGCATATATCATATCCATACCAGTTGGTGGAATTGTTAAAAAAATTGGTTACAAAAAGAGTGTAATCATTGGTTCGGTGATTACAGGTATTGGTTGTGCTATTTTTGTTCCAGCTTTAGGAATTGGTTACGGCATGGTATTGGCAGGTCTTTTTATCACAGCTATAGGTGTGGTAGTATTGCAAGTTGCTGCTAACCCTTATGTAATTGCTTTAGGTACTCCTGAAACGTCTGCTTCTCGTTTAACTTTAGCAATGGCAATCAATTCAAGTGCTGCTGTATTAGCTCCAATTATTGGTGGATTCATTATTGAATCAAATGAAGGAAACGTTATCGTTCATGAAAACATGGCAAAAATAATGTTTATTGCATTGGCGGCTATTTCTATATTAACAGCAGTTATTTTAGTTTTCATGCATTTACCTGCTATTGAAGGTGAAGAAGAGGATGCTACAGATAAAAGTGCTGGTCGTAGTGCTTGGAGTTTCCCTCACTTAATTTTAGGTTTCCTTGCTATTGGTATGTATATGGGACTTGAGGTTGGAGTTGGTAACTACTTCTTAAACTATGTGGAGTACAATGTTGAAGGAAAAACAATGGCATATGCAACCATGATTTTAGGTTTTTATCCTGCAGGTTTCTTTGTGGGTAGATTGTTGGGAGCAGGTCTTTTAAAGAAGTACGAGGCATCAAAAGTTCTCTTGGTAAACTCGCTTATTTGTGTTGCTCTGTTAGGTGTATTCTTTTTAACTAAAGGAACTTCATTCTCAATATGGCCATTAATCGCTCAAGGATTATTCTTATCAATTATGTGGTCGGTACTTTTCGATCTTTCTATGAAAGACATTCCTGTAGCTGCAGCAAAACTAGGATCAGGTATTATCTGTACTGGTGTAGTATTTGTTGGTGTTTGGATGATAATCATGGGTAAAGTAGTAGATGCTACTGGTAATTTATTACCTGATGGAACAATTGATGCTGCATCTTGTAACTATAGTGCTGCTTATCTATTTTTCTTCTTCTTTTACGCATATATTATTTTCTTTGCTTTAAAAGGTGCTAAAATAAGAAGAAAAATAGCTTAATTTTATTATCCAATATTCATTCAAAAAAGATTTTAAAATGCGTGCTTACACACTTAAAAATAAGAATATAGAAATCACCTTCATCGAAAGAGGAGGACAGATTACATCAATAAAAGTACCAGATGCAAAAGGTAACATTGAAGATGTTGTAGTTGGTTACGACAGCATGGATGAAATTCTTGCAGGCGATGGATACTTTGGAGCATTATGCGGTCGTTATGCCAACAGAATTGTTGGTGGTAAATTTGAAATTGAAGGAGAAAAATTTCAATTAGACTGTAACAATGAAACAAACCATTTACATGGTGGTGTTAATGGGTTCAATTCAAAAAACTGGACAGTTACACCAATTACACTTGATAAATTTGTACAAGCTTACAAATTAAGCTTAACAAGTGAAGATGGTGAGGAAAAGTATCCTGGAAAATTAGAAGTATCTGTTATTTATGGAGTAACTGAAGACAATCAATTTGTTATTGAGTACGAAGCAGAAACATCTAAGCCTACAATAATTAATTTAACCAGTCATGCTTACTTTAATTTACATGGAGCAGGAAAAGCTTCTGCAGAGAATCATACACTTCAGTTAAATGCTTCTAATTACACGCCAATTTCGGCAGAATTAGGAACTGTATCTGGTGAGATTACTCCGGTAGTAGGTACGCCATTTGATTTTACAAGTGCGAAAACTGTAAAGTCTGCTTGCGATACAGATCATGAACAAATTAATATGATTAGCGGAATCGATCACAACTTTGTTCTAAATAATTGCGATGGTTCAACAAAATTAGTGGGTACGCTTTGCGATCCTGTATCAGGACGTAAAATGGAAGTTTATACCGATCAACCAGGTATTCAGATTTATACTGGGGCTCATTTTGATGGTTCAGAAACTGGGAAGAATGGTGCTCCGATCGAAGCTTGTGCTGGAATCGCGATGGAAACTCAGATTTTCCCTGATTCACCAAATCATGATCATTACCCTAATGCTGAATTAAAGCCAGGGGAGAAATACAAGCACGTTTGTATTTATAAGTTTTGCTAATATAGGTTTCCTTAAAAAGAAACTTGTTGAAAATACAATGTTGGATTCCTTTTGGTAGGGGAATTTCAAAACATCAAATAGAGTTGGTTTACATTCATTAAACTCTATTTGGTGTTTTTTTATTTAATGTTTAGGATATATTCTTGTTATAATAATTTCACAAGTCTTTCAATTTTATTCGACTATAATATTGGAGTAAACTTTGTGGACATTGGAAGGTTAAGCTGCTTAGGCGCAGAAAACTTTTAGAAAGACGGGGAAGCTTCGAAGAATTGAGAAGATCACCCCGCCGCACTTAAAGTTTTCAAGGATAGGTAGTTTAAGCTTACTAGTTCTAGATTTTTTGCTTACTTTTTCATTAATGGAAAAAGTAAGAGCCTCTGCGGCTTGAGCAGTTGAAGTAAGTTGGTTGGTTTAAATACAAAGAGGTATTACAATCCAAATTATTCATTTACGAGTAAATTACAACCTCTAATATCCGAATTATCAAAGCGGCCAAGTATTTCAAAACTACCATCGGGGTGGATTTTTCCTAAATCCTGCGTTTCGATAAAAGAACAAGAATGAACATTGGCCAAATCGATAACATTTACACCGCCACTTCTACCTTGCTTTTCGTAAGTAAACGGATCATAAGTATCTCGTATCAGAATCTTCATCCACGAAGGTGTAAAAAATAAACTATCGCCTTTCGAATAAGCTTGAGATAGCAATTCGGTCATTCCATATTCTGAATGGATTTTTTGAACGCCCAATTTCTTGGTTAGAAAAGCATGCAGTTCTTCGCGGGTAATTTCTTTTCTTCGGCCTTTCATGCCGCCAGTTTCCATTACAATCACACCATCTAAATCCAATTGGAATTTTTCAGCCAAGTCGAGTAAGGCAAAACTAACACCAAGTAGAAGTATCTTTTGACTCTGTTTTTTCAAATCAGCAATCGTAGCAATCAATTCTTCATGATTGTGCAGGTAAAAACCGCTTTTTTTATGCTCGCTATCCTTTATAAGCTTCTCCATCATGTAAATTAGAGAAGAGCCTTCTCTTTCGAGATAAGAGGGTAACAAAGCCAATATGCAGTAATCGCTTACCGCACCATAATATTGCTCAAAACCTTTTGTGAAACTGGCCTCGTAAAGCTTTAAATCGGGAACAAAATGGCGGCTTGTTAAATTGCCAGTTGTTCCGCTACTGGTAAATGTTGCTTGAGCTTCTTTATCTGTTGAAACAACCTTTCTACTTTTAAAGAATTCAATAGGAAGAAAAGGAATTTGTTCTACTGATGTGATATCTGAGGCCTCTATTTTCAGATGCTGAAGATATTCTTTGTAAACAGGATTGTTCTCTGTTTGATACAAAAATACACGAAGTGCAATTTGTTCAAATTCTTCTTCACTTGAAATGTTGAATATTTCCTCTTTCCAATTCATTTAACAGATAGCTTAACGTAGTAAATTTGCTGCAAAGTTAATTGAAAAAAATGAAATGATAAGGACAAAAAAATCCCGCTTGCTAATGTGGCAAACGGGATTGTATAATCTAATTTATTCGTGGTATAATTTGGGATTTGGTTTCGGATAAATGGTCATTGTTATTTCACTGCTTTCAACAAAACAGCCATTGCTATCTGTTATGCGAGTTTTTACTTTGTCGCCATCAGCCAATGTATTGGTAGTAAAAGTGTTTCCGGAAACACCAACAGTTTCTTCTGTTCCATTTACGTAAAATTTATACGAATAGGCTGGGTTTCCACCTGATCCAGAAGCGGTAAATACAGAATTTTCACCGTCACAAGTTGAATTTCCAGAAGGGCCACTGATACTAGCTCCAAGGTTTGTACTTACACTTATTTGTACAATTTGTGAATTTGGATTTCCATTAACATCGGTTGCGGTCCATGTGACATCTGTATTTCCCAATGGAAAAGATTTTCCGTTTAAACTAGTTCCGCCGCCATCGTAATTGTGTGTAATACTTGCAATGCCACAATTATCACTTGCGCCAACATCAAATCCGGTTCCACTAACAAGGTAAGTACATCCACTATTATTTGGGTTTACATTTCTGTTTGATGTATTGCTTAAAACCGGAAGAATATCATCAACAACAGTTACGGTAAAACTTGATTGTATAGGTCCATTCCCGGATGCATCAGTATACTCGTAAGTCACAGTAGTGTTTCCCACAGGGAAGTTCGAACCACTTGATAATCCTACAATTAAAGTTCCGTTTTGATCCCCGTCACAATTATCCGTGAATATTGGGCCTGTATAATTTACTACAGCTCCACATATTCCAGCTTCGGCAGTAATTGTGGTATCAGCTTGACTTGTTTTAATTGTAGGGTTGCTATTATCTAAAATGGTGATATCAGTTGTACAAGTTGTACTCGATAGATCCTCGTCAGTTACTGTTAAGATTACCGTTACGATTCCTTTATCCGAGCAATCGAAAGTATTGGGAGAAACAGATAAACTCACTGTTCCACCATCGCTGTCATCATTTGATCCATTGTCTATTTCGGCAGGTGTTAATGTATAGGATCCTGAAGCATCCAAGTAAATGCTTACGCCACTTTTACAAATGGCTACAGGTGGGTCATTATCTACAGTTACATTAATTGAAACAGTTGCTGTATTTGATTCAGCACCTGAATTGTCTTTTATAGTGTAAGTAAAACTATCAGCACCTGTAAAATTATTATTTGGTGTATAGGTTACTTCACCGGTAACAAAATTTTGCGAGAGACTTCCATTTGCCGGACCGGATTTAATCAGAACACTTGCCTTATCTATGGTTTGATTGCCATCAATGTCGGTATCGTTTGCCAGAACATCAATCGTAACGGCTGTATCTTCATTTGTTGAAGTATTATCATTATTTGCAACTGGCGCAGCATCATTATTAAAAATTACGTTTATGCTTGCACTTGCCTGTACTGCATCTCCATTTCCATCCGTTAGTTTATAGGTGAATCCATCCGACCCAAAATATTCTGAATTTGGGGTATAGGTAAATGTACCATCAGCATTAAGCGTAAGGCTACCGTTACTCACATCGCTAACCAAAGAGTAGGTAATTGGCAGATCAAATAAATTCTGGTCATTGCTACTCACATCATCACTAAGAGCTGTGTCTTCAGGAGTTGAATAAGTATCATTATTAGCAATTGGTAAATCATTCATTGGATTTACTGTGATCGAAACAGTTGCTGTAGATTGATCTCCATCAACATCTTCAATTGTATATTGAAATGAGTCGTTACCATTATAATTGGCATTTGGTGTGTAAGTAAAACTGCCATCATTGTTAATTACCAGATTCCCATCTGTTGGATTAGTATTGTTGATCACCAATACAGGAGGATCTCCAAGTCCAAGATCATTGGTCATTACATTGTTTGTTAAAACATCATCTTCATCAACTGTAAAGTTGTCATTACGAGCATCTGGCGTGTCATCATCATCAATGATGGTTCCTGTAGCTTGTCCGAGACCTATGTCAACTTGGCTTGGAGGATTTCCAATTTCTACAGTAAAAGATTCATTTTCTTCTTCCTCGGTGTCTTGGGTTGTTGAGATACCGAGTGTCATGCTTGATTGATTTGCAGGCAAGGTAATTGATGTCCAGCCACTACCAGTAAAATCGGAAGAAGCATTGGCTGTCCCATTTACGGTTCTGTAATCGAAAGTAATATCCGAACTTTTTACAGGGCTTACCGTTATCGTAAAATTTATGGTGTTTCCTTCAGTTGCTGATGCATTTGAAATTGATAGTGTAGGATTTCCTTCATTGTCTAAAATTGTTCCATTTGCTGAGGTATTTCCAAGTACAGCATTACTAACAGATGAAAAATTAACAACAAAGGCTTCGGTTTGCTCATTTGCATTATCATCATTGGTAATAAAGGCCGGAAAGTTAAATGTTGTTTGACCTGCGGGAATGGTTATTGTTCCCGAAGAGAAAGTAGAATAATTTATAAAATCTTGTTGTTTTGCATTTCCAGCCCCATTACTTAAGACGATAGCGTAATTGAAAGTGATTGCTACGTCGGCAGCATGACTTAAATTTGCCTGGAACACAATATTTGTACCTTCTGTTTCACTATCATCAGCAATGTTTATTACAGGCGGTGTTTCGTTATCTATAATTGAAATGTTGGCATTAATATTTCCTGCTGTTGTATTAACCAAACTGCTTAACTGAACTGTGAAAAATTCATTAGTTCCAGGTTCATAAATATTATCATCAATAATATTGAAAGAGATATTTTTACTCGTTTCACCTGCAGCAAAACTTAAGCTACCAGAATATGCTGAAGCTGTATAGTCATTTGGTTGAATTGCGGTATTATCTACTATATTGTAGTTGGTTGTAATTGTTTTACCACTAGCTGTATTTAGATTCACTTGCATTGTAATAGTTCCAGCATCTTCGTTTACTGTTTGATCAGAAACAGAAATTGTAGGCATTGGATCGTTATCATCCTTTATGGTTGCTGTACCTACCGTAATACTTTCTATGGCTTCAACAACATTGGAAATGGTGAAAGTAAAGTTTTCATCATCTTCATTAAGGATATCATTTGTAATTGGTACAAGTATATCAACATAAGCAGAACCAGATGGAATCGTTGCACTACCGGTTTTAGGAGTGAAATCTTGCCCACTAGCAGCTGTTCCAGCTACTGTTTGATAGCTAAAAGTAACATCTACATTATCTGATATTGGCCAAATATGGGATAATTCAACTCGAAATACAGCATTTAAATCAGTACCTTCAGTAACCGTTATATCGGAAGGATTTACAGATAAGCATGGGAGAATTCTAATCTCATTTGAAGGGAAAGATTCCGTAGATGAAGCACCGCAGGGAGACAAACCAGTTACTTTATATCTGCCTGGCTCAGAAGGTTCGTAAGTAGCATCATCATTAGCAGAAACAAGAACACCATCTTTGTACCAGTTGTAGTTTGTAAAACCAGATGCTGTTAAAACAACATTATCACCACACAAGCCTTGTTCTGCAATTTCAGGATTTTGATCAATTTGAGGTATATCTCCAAAACCTGAGAAAAAACCACCACCACCTACATTATTACTTTCAACAGCAAGCATTGCATTTAATGCTCCCGTAGAAGATATGTCAAAAATCCAATTGGAGCCTCCACCATATTTAGTCTTTTGCAATTCAGTTTTAGGTATGTTGTATGCTTCCCAATATGTATTACCAGAAACAGATTGTTTAAATCCATTCGCTAAATTTACTCCATTTAGTTTAATTTGTGAGCCTTCTTGGGTAACTAGCTTTAAAATAGGATTTACACCTAAGCTGGAAAGTTTGTTTGCAAAAGCTACGGTTACCTCTTTATCCGCAGTACATTTTAACGGAGGAATAAAACACAAACCAGCGGTTTGTTTTTTATTGGCACCGGAAAGGGTTTGATAGACAAAAACTTTTTTATCACCATGAATATATATATTCCCATCAGTAGTATTACTAAAATCATTGATACTGGTAAAGAAATAATCTCCAGCATTTACTAACGTTTTTGTTTTAGTATTGTTCTTATAGGTTACTACAGTATTTGCTTCCGTTGCAACAACCAAAGCTCTTTCGTTGTGTTGAGCTCCTCCACTTCTTCCTTCTCCCTTAATTAAAATGTATTCATCACCAACAACATCTGTTGGGACCAATTGATCAAATCCAACATCACGTCCGGGATTAGAGTTTCCATAACCTGAAGCACACCATGAACCAGAACTTACTGCAATAGGTTTATTGGAAGTTATGTGAGTTCCGTTTACCACATTCAGATCTTTAGTTGAGCCTTGTTGTGATTTAATCTGATTCACACTAACGCCAACAACTACCGATTGTCCTTTGTTTAAGCTTATTGTAAAGGTATGTGACGTTTGTCCTGAAAAAAGAATATTAGAATTATCAAACGTAACATTGGTATTGTTTTCAGTCGCCATCACACCTATAAAATGTCCGTTTTGACTATCATACCCGCCTACAGAGGAGTACATATGACCACTATAAAAATTAGTTCCAAATGCAGTTGTACCTTTCGAGGTAAGTAAATCTCCTTGTGCGCCAGATTTTTGTTGGATATTGACAAAGAATTTTTTTGAACCTGAGACAATTAGCCCTTCAATATCCAAAACATTATTCAATTGGGAAGTACCAATTATTCCTTGAGAATTGAGTACACGCCCAGGCCAATTTAAACTAATTTTTTGAGGGCTCGAACTTGATAAACTTACAGTTCTCGTAAAGGTGCCATCATTGTTTCTTATCGTTACATTAAAAGCTGTTGATTCCGTAGTTGTCAACACCATTTGGTGATCCTGTACATTCGAAGATGAACTAGTAAACGAACACATGGGTGGAATATAGTGTAAGCTGTCAACTTGGGCATAAATAACCTCTATTTTCAACACAAGAATAGAGAATATGGCAACAAATACAAGTAGAAATTTTCTCATAAATAAGTAGTTGTAGTTACATACAAAAGTTATGTTACGAAAATATAGTGAAAATGTTTAAGATTTATTGATCAAAAGAGAATAAAAAAACGCAGCCCAATTATGGACTGCGTTGTATTTTCCCCAAAGGGAAGTATTTTGGAATTTAATTATCCTCTAATAGCTTTTACACCTGGTAATTCTTTACCTTCAATGTATTCTAGAAGTGCACCACCACCTGTTGATACATAACTGACTTTATCAGCAAGCTTATATTTATTAATTGCTGCAACAGAATCACCTCCTCCAATTAATGAGAAAGCACCTTTTTCAGTTGCTGTTACAATAGCATCAGCAATAGCTTTAGTTCCTTTAGCGAAAGTGTCCATTTCGAATACACCCACAGGGCCATTCCAAAGAATAGTTTTTGATTCAGCAATAACTTTGAAGAAATTATTAGCCGATTCATCAGCAATATCTAATCCCATCCATCCTTCAGGAATCTCATGTACAGCACAAACTTTAGTATTTGCATCATTTGAGAAATCATCAGCAACCAAAGCATCAGTAGCTAAGTGAAGCTTTACATTATTCTCTTCTGCTTTTGCCAGAATTTCTCTTGCAACTTCAAGTTTATCATCTTCACACAAAGAATTACCAATATTACCACCCATTGCTTTCACAAAAGTGTAAGTCATACCACCACCAATAATCAAGTGATCAACCTGTGACATTAAAGTCTGAATGATTTCAATTTTTGATGAAACTTTGGCTCCCCCCATAATTGCAGTTAATGGACGCTTAGTATCTTTCAATACCTTATCAACACTTGATAGTTCACCTTCCATTACATATCCGAAAAGTTTGGCTTCAGGGAAAAATTTAGCAATAACAGCAGTAGAAGCGTGAGCACGGTGAGCAGTTCCAAAAGCATCATTAATCCAAAGGTCAGCCAAATCAGCTAATTTCTTAGCGAATGCCTCATCACCTTTTTTCTCCTCATCGTAATAACGAAGGTTTTCAAGTAAAAGAACTTCACCTGGCTTCAATTCTGCAGCCATTGTTCTAGCACTTTCACCAATACAATCATCAGCAAACTTAACTTCAACACCAATCGATTTTGACAAGTGAGCAACAATATGCTTTAATGAAAACTTTTCATCTTTTCCCTTTGGACGACCTAGGTGAGACATTAAAATTGCTGAACCATTACCCTCTAATACTTTCTTGATAGTAGGCAATGCAGCACGGATACGAGTATCATCAGTAATTTCGAATTGCTCGTTTAAAGGCACATTAAAGTCTACACGAATAATAGCCTTCTTATCTGAAAAATTGTATGAATCAATAGCTTGCATGATATAATTATATTTAGTTTTTTTCGTGTAAGCAAAGGTAGCTTTTTCTACAAATGACTGCAAAAAAGAAATCGCGAATTGGTCTATCCTTAATTAAGACAGTACTTTAGATCGTGTTGGGAGTAGGTTTTGAAACGATTGCATAAAATTTCAATATTGAATAATTGGTGGTAAAACGTCATTTTTATTACAACTTACGACCAAGATGCTTACTTTTTGCAAAGCACTAGGATATTTTTTTAACTTTGGATACCCTAATGTATTATTCTAGCTAATTTTGCAAATTGAAGGCTGAGAATAAAATAGCAAGACCTTTAGGTCTGCATTAGATTGGCTATAACAGAATCGAAAGTAAATTCATGCAATTTAAAGATATAATTGGGCTTGAATCTGTAAAGAATCAGTTCATACAAACCGTTAAAGAGAACCGAGTTAGTCATGCTCAATTGTTAGTTGGCCCAAAAGGAGTTGGGAAATTACCTCTTGCTATTGCCTTTGCTCAATATGTGTCTTGTCTCGATCAAAAAGAGAATGATTCGTGTGGTGTTTGCTCTTCTTGTAAAAAATATCAAAAGCTAATTCATCCCGATCTGCATTTTGTTTATCCTGTTGTAAAGGGAAAAGGATTTACCAATCCGGTTAGTGATAATTTCATTAATAGCTGGAGAACACAGATTGAGAGCGATCAGTATTTTGATTTGGGAGATTGGTACAAAACAATTGGTGTAGATAATGCTCAAGGCTTAATTTATTCTTCGGAAAGTAATGAGATCATTCGAAAGCTCAATTTGAAAACCTACGAGTCGGATTATAAGATCATGGTTATTTGGTTGCCAGAAAAAATGCATCGTTCTTGTGCCAATAAATTGCTGAAAATGATTGAAGAACCACCTAAAAAGACCTTGTTTTTTATGGTGGCCGAAGAGCCAGAAAAAATTCTTCAAACCATTCTTTCGCGTACGCAAATAGTGAATGTTCCTAAAATCGATTCAACCGATTTGTCAAATGCATTGAATTCAGAATTCAATTTATCTGGAACTGAGTTAACAAATGTTGTGCGTTTGGCGGGTGGAAGTTATCGTAAGGCAAGAATCTTAATCCAGAATTCTGACGAAAATGCTTTTAACTTTGAAAATTTCGTGACCATTATGCGCTTAAGTTATGCACGTAATGTGGAGGGATTAATGGACTGGTCGGAGCAAATTGCAGGCATCGGTCGAGAGCGTCAAAAGAGTTTCTTAAATTACAGTGTTCGAATGGTAAGAGAAAATTTTATTCTCAATTTAAAAAAGCCTGAAATGGTATTTTTGAATGGAGAAGAAATGAATTTTTCTAAGCGCTTTTCACCATTTATTAATGAGGAAAATGTGTGGATTTTAGCGGATGAGTTATCGAGAGCACATGCAGACATTGAAAGAAATGGGAATTCTAAAATCGTATTTTTAGATTTAAGCCTTAAATTGGTTAAATTATTACGACCATAAGAGGCTATTAATTCATTGAATTACTACCTTTAAAGGTTTATAAATTAAATTCATTATTTTTGCGGTCGATTATCGACTAATAATCAATATACATATGATAGAAAATAAGGAACCAAAAGGAAAGTGCGGAGGATGCGCATCCAATAAAAAGGATGATCGACTTCTGGACGGAAAACTAGATGTTTATGATTGGTTGAGTGATGTTCCTGAGAGTGTATTATGTCCAGATATAGTTGAAGTAAAATTTAAAAATACCCGTAAGGGATTCTTCTCAAATTCAAATCAATTAAGATTAAAAAGAGGTGATGTGGTTGCTTTAGAAGCGTCACCAGGACACGATATAGGAATAGTTTCATTGACTGGAGATTTGGTTGTGGAACAAATGCGAAAGCAAAAACTGAACGCCAAAACTTACGAAGCGAAAAAAATATATCGTAAGGCCAAGCCTGTAGATATTGAAAAATGGCACGATGCAATTGCATTGGAGCACAAAACAATGATTAAAGCACGCCAAATTTCTGCTGAGTTAAAGCTCAATATGAAGATTGGTGATGTTGAATATCAGGGTGATAAGACAAAGGCAATTTTTTATTATATCGCTGATGATCGTGTTGATTTCCGTACTTTGATTAAAGTACTTGCGGAAACTTTCAAGATTCGTATTGAAATGCGTCAAATTGGGGCAAGACAAGAAGCGGGAAGAATTGGTGGAATTGGACCTTGTGGCAGAGAACTTTGTTGTTCAACTTGGATTACCAATTTTGTTTCAGTTACTACGAATGCAGCTCGTTATCAGGAGATTTCGCTAAACCCTCAGAAATTAGCAGGGCAATGTGGGAAACTAAAATGTTGTCTGAATTTTGAATTGGATTGTTATATCGATGCTCAAAAGGATTTTCCGAATACGAATATTCAATTGGAAACACAGGATGGTACAGCTTATCATCAAAAGACCGATATTTTCAAGAGAGTAATGTGGTATTCGTACGACAAGTACAATTCGATCAATATGGTCCAGCTTTCTGTTGATACGGTTTTAGATGTGATCAGCAAGAATAAAAAGGGCATTAAGGTTGAAAAATTAATGAGTGAGGCCGTTGCTGAAGCGAAGAAATCTTTAGATTATGAAAATGTGGTAGGACAAGATAGTCTGAACCGTTTCGATTCAAAAGAGAAGCCAGCAAAGAAACGTCCAAAAAGAAAATTCCGTCGTAAACCAAGAAAACCGAATAAACCTTCAGAATCATGAAGCTAGTAAGAATTCTTTGTGTCGCAATACTTGGAGTTTTAGCACTCTCTTGTGATTCGAACAGGGTATACGAAAAATATGAAGACATTCCTGACTTCGAATGGAGTCAGGATCATGTTCTTCGTTTCGAAGTAGACATTACCGATACCATTCAAGCGCATGATTTGTATGTGAACGTGCGCAATTCAGGCGGATATCAGTACAGCAATTTATGGTTGTTTGTACGATCTATTTCTCCTGATAATCAGATCTCTGATCGAAAAATAGAGCTAAAGCTGGCTGATAAAACAGGTCAATGGTTTGGTAGTGGTTTTGGAGATCTTTTTGATTTACAAGTTCCTTATCAGCAAAAGTATGTATTCCCAAAATCGGGGAAGTATGTTTTTGAAATTGTACAAGGAATGTACGATGAGAAATTGAAGGGAATTGCTAATGTTGGAATTCGAATAGAAAAGCAAAATCAATAAAATAATAAATAAAAGTGGGCAAAAATAAATTACAGCGCTTTGCTGAAATGGAGACCTTTAAAAATGTTTTTCAACCTACCCACAACGACGTTTGGGAGAATGACTATCGATTTAAAGGGAATTGGAAGAAGGATGTCTTTAAAAATGATAATCCTATCGTTCTTGAAGTTGGATGTGGTAAGGGTGAGTACTCAGTAGGTTTAGCGAAGCAGTTTCCAAATAAAAACTTTATTGGAATTGACATTAAAGGAGCTCGTATTTGGTGTGGAGCAAAAGAAGCATTAGAAGAGAAACTTGATAATGTTGCTTTTATTAGAACAAAGGCTGAATTGCTTGAATCGATATTCGCTAAAGGAGAAATTTCTGAGATTTGGATTACTTTTCCAGATCCTCAAATGAAAAAAGTGAAGAAAAGATTGACCGGAACTCGCTTTCTGAAGTTGTATAGCAATCTATTATCTCAAAATGGAATTGTTCATTTAAAATCGGACAGTAACTTTTTATACGAGTACACCAAGTACGTAATTGAAGAGAACAAACTAAAGGTTTTAGTTGATACAAATGACCTTTACAAATCAGGAATGGCCGATGAAATTCTTTCCATTAGAACTTACTACGAGCAGCAATTCTTAGATAGAGGTATACCTATCAAGTACCATAAATTTATGTTGGAAGGAAAATCGGATTTTATTGAACCTGATGTGGAAATTGAATTGGATTCATACCGCAGTTTTGGTAGAAATAAAAAGGCTAACTAATGTCTGATTTATATGCTCGAATTTATGATGTGGTTCGCTTAATTCCTTCGGGAAGAGCAACAAGTTACGGCGCAATTGCAAAATTTGTAGGATCTCCAAGAGGTTCAAGAATGGTAGGTTGGGCAATGAATCAATCTCATTCTAGCAAGGAATATACTCCAGCACACAGGGTCGTTAACCGAATGGGTATGCTAACAGGGAAGCATCATTTCCCAGGCGAAAATTTAATGCAGGAACTTCTAGAAAGTGAAGGTATTGTGGTGATTGATGACCAAATACAAGATTTCGATCAAGTCTTTTGGGATCCGTTTAAAGAACTCGATGAGAATTCTATTTAAATTGAATCTAAATACCTACCTTTGCAGGTATTCTAAAAATAATTTAAGATTAAATTCAAAATATTATGAGTTATACTCAAAAACAAGTTACAGATGCTTTACGCTTGGTTCAGTTTCCTGGATCAGATAAAGATATCATGTCCTTGGACATGGTTCGTAATATGCAAATTGAGGGCAAAAAAATTGCGTTCGACTTAGTTTTCCAAAAATCTGATGATCCAAACATTATCCCTTTAAAAAAGGCTTGTGTTGCTAATGTTTTACGTTTTGTAGATAAGGATGCTGAAATTAAAGGAAACATCAAGGTAAAAGCTGTTCACGTTGTTGAGGCACCTTCAGTATTGCCTAAAGTGACCAATATTATTGCGGTAGCTTCTGGTAAAGGTGGCGTTGGTAAATCAACTATTTCGTCGAACTTAGCTGTAGCTTTAGCAAAGGCCGGTAAAAAAGTTGGTCTTATCGATGCTGATATTTATGGGCCTTCGGTTCCAAAAATGTTTGGTTCAGAGAATGCAAGCCCAAAACTAATTCAGATTGATGGTAAGGATAGAATCGAACCACATGAGCGTTATGGAGTAAAAATGTTATCAATTGGTTTCTTTGTTGATCCTGCTCAGGCAACTGTATGGAGAGGTCCTATGGCTTCGAATGCACTTAAGCAAATGATTGAAGAAGGCAACTGGGGCGAGCTTGATTTTGTATTGATCGACCTTCCTCCCGGAACATCAGATATTCACTTAACATTGGTACAAACTGTACCGGTAACCGGAGCTATCGTTGTAAGTACACCTCAAGATGTCGCTTTGGCTGATGCTGTAAAAGGTATTAATATGTTCGAAGGTGCTGGTGTAAATGTGCCGATTTTAGGTTTGGTTGAAAATATGGCTTGGTTTACACCTGCTGAATTACCAGATAACAAATATTACATTTTCGGAAAGGATGGTTGTAAAAAATTAGCTGAAGAAAAAAACATCAACCTACTAGGTCAGATTCCAATTGTACAAAGTATTCGTGAGGGTGGTGATAATGGTACACCTGCAGCTCTAAACGAAGACTCAGTAACAGGTATGGCTTTCGCCGATTTGGCATCAAAATTAATGTCTGCAGTAGACAAAAGAAATACGGATAAGGATCCAACTGAGACTGTAAAAATCACTCGATAGAGTTTAAATATTATGATTTAAAAAGGAGCATTTTGTGCTCCTTTTTTATTTTTGGTTAAATAAGCTTATATTCAGAAAGTTTTAATAATTTTCATACATGTAATTGAGTATGATATGGAATTAATATAACTTATTGCAGTTGAGGTGTTTTGTTGTTTTTGTACTTGTGTGAAATCAATTTTAATTAACCTTTGTATACTAAAATATCGGTTTTAACTGTTAATCTAACAAAAGGATAAGTCTTGGCTAGGAAAAATTTTCGAAAAGGATATATAGGAATTTGTTGTTTGCTATTTGTGTTTGCCTGTTCAAATCAGAAAAATACATTTGTTAGTAGACAGTACCATTCATTGACAACGCACTACAATGTTTATTTTAATGGGAAAGAAAGTCTAAAAGAAGGAGAGCGGAAGATAGAGGAAGGAATTCAAGAGAATTATTCTTTACTATTGCCAGTTTTCGAATATCAGGATCCAACTGCACGTACCTTGTCTTTTTCGAGTATGGATAGGGTATTAGAGAAAGCCACCAAGGCAATTAAAATACATTCTATAACGCGTAAACCAAAGCGAAAAAAAGGGAATCAATCTGATAAATACAAAGAGTTTAGAAAGAAAAAAGAGTATAACGATTGGATCGATGACTGCTATCTTTTAATTGGAAAAGCAAAGTTTTACAAAGGAGAACATCATGTATCCGAGAAGGCATTTGAATTTATATTAAAAGAATACCCAGAATCGGAATTAGTTCCTGAAGCAAAACTAGGATTGGCTAGAAGCTTAATTGATAGAGGAGAATTTATTTCTGGTACTGAAATTTTAGACCGATTAATCGAAGAACCTAAACTACCAAAAGAGTTTATACTTGAAATTTCTAGTTTGAGGGCGAACTTAGCAATCCAACAAAAGGAGTATGAAAGTGGTATTGATGAATTGGAACGATCTATTGAACTTCTTGATTCGAAGAGAAAAAAAGGACGTTTTTACTATCTGATTGCGCAACTTTATCAGAAGCTTGATAACCCAAATTCCGCTTCGCGAACTTTACAGAAATTAATTGATTTAAATGCTTCTTACCAAATGACATTTAATGCTAAAATTAGTAGAGCATTATCGTACACAGGGGAAGAAAATGGCGAAGAGATTCGCAAAACGTTGCGTAAGATGCTTCGTGATGATAAAAATACAGAGTATCAAGATCAGATCTATTATGCTCTTGCAGAGATGGATGTGAAAGATGATGATATGGAATCGGCCGTTCCGAATTATTGGGAATCTACAAAGCGTGCAGTTTTTAATGAAAATCAAAAAGCGATTTCTTTTTTAAAGTTGGGAGATTATTATTTCGAAGATCTAAACTATCCTAAGTCACAAATGTGTTACGATAGCTCGATGACCTATCTTGGTAGTGACTACCCAAATTACAAAGTGATTTCGAAGCGAATTGGAAACCTAACCGAATTGGTAAACAATCTTAACATGGTAACAAGAGAAGATAGTTTGCAGAGGGTGGCTACTTTGAGTTCCAACGAACGAGATAAATTAATTCAAGGGATAATTCAAAAAATTACCGATAAGGAAAGAGAAGCCAAATTGAAGGAGGCAGAAGCAATTTCGGATAGAGCATTCTTTAGCCAGAACAACATGTTGGGTAATTCTAACAGACAGCAAAGCACACAAGGGAATTGGTATTTCTATAATCCAACGAATATTGGCCTTGGGAAATCAGACTTTCAGCGTAAATGGGGTCGTAGAAAACTAGAGGATAATTGGAGAAGAAAGAATAAAGCAGCCTTTAGTTTAGAGGATGCGGAAATGGCTTTAGAGGAAGCTCCAAAGGGTGAAACAGGTACCGATATCATAAAAAAAGATCCTAAATCGAAGGATTATTATTTGGTTGATTTGCCAATGACCAAAGCGGGAATGGAGAAATCTGACGAGAGAATAATGAGGGGATTGTATCAGGCTGCTTTGGTTTACGAAGAAAAATTAAACAATAAAGAGAAGGCCTTGGAGACAATGGCTGACTTGATTGAAAGATATCCGAATAATCCATATCTGCTTTCGGCTTATTACCATTCCTATTCTTTAAACAAGGAGTTGGGGAATACAGCTGCTGCTAATAATTTTAAGAATAAAATACTAAACGAATTTAAAGGTAGCGATTACGCGAAAGCGCTTAATGATCCAAACTATTTTGCAAAAGTTCAGGCAGAAGATCAAAAAGCTAACATATTGTACGAGAGAGCATATGAAGATTTTCAGAATTTCTACTACCTAAGAGTAATTAAGACTTGTAACGAAGGATTGTTGCGTTATCCGGAAAGTGAATTGCGCCCTCGATTCTTGTTTTTACGTGCTTTGTGTATTGGTAGAACGAAAGAGGTTTCTCAGTTTAAGCAGAGCTTAGATCAGTTAATTGCAGCAAAACCAACACCTGAAATTGCGAAAACAGCAAAGGCTATTTTAAAAGGTTTGGAAGATGGAGCTGTTCCAATGCAATACACTGTTATTGATATGGAGCAAGCAAGGCAAAATCGTTTGCTAAGAAATTGGCGAATGGAAGGCGAGCAGGCTGTTGTTGCAGTTAAAAAAGAAAAGAAAGAAAGCTCTGTTAAACCAATATATAAGTTTGATGCCAAAGAAGAACATTTCTTTGTATTGCTGTTTGATAGGAAAGATGCAGATCCTAATCGTACCTTGTTTAATGTTTCGAAGTACAATTCTGAAAGTTACAATAGTCGTGTATTTAAGGTTGATCGACTATCCTTAAATAAGCAAAAGATCATGATTATGGTGAAAGGCTTAAAAGATAAGGAAGATGCTTTGAACTATTTTAATGGAATTATTACCAGCGATAAAGCTTTTAGTGGTCTTGAAAATGCAGATTATCGAAATTTCGTTATTTCGAAATCAAATTTTAATATTTTCAAGAAAAATGAAGACATTGAATCTTACCTTGACTTTTATACGCAAAGCTATTTTAACATAACAAGAAAAAATAGCAAGACCACTGTAAGAAAAAAGGGAAAATTGGTTTCTGTAAATACCAATTTGGACTCAACAACCTTTATATATAAGCCTTCGGAAAACCATAAGTTTATTCTTTTGGTACCATCTAGAAAAGTGAACATTGGTAAGTTAAGAGCAGATATCTTTAATCATGACAAGGATTTTAAAGTAATTAAAGATCAGTACGATATCGATTTGAATATGATCATTGTAAACAATGTTGGGTCGAAGGCTGATGCGATGAATTACTTTAAGAAGCTAACCGAAGATGATAATGTATATACTCAACTAGCAAATGTTGAATATCGAAACTTTATCATTAGCGAAGATAATTTTAAGAAGTTTTACATCAGCAAAACCTTATTCCCTTATCTCGACTTTTTTAAGGAGAACTATTTGCAAGATCTTATTACTAAAACGCCTAAGCCAAAACAGGAATTGGTTCAGGAAGGATTGTATACCTATAATGCGGAAACGCCACATTATTTTGCTTTGGTTTATGCCACCGATAATGTGAATAAAAAGCAATTGCTGAATGGGATTAAGAAATACAATACTCGTAGCTTAAAGGTTGAGGTGAGAGCTTTGGACGACAAACGTGAAATACTATTGGTTACCAACATGCGAAATAAAAAGCAAGCAATGATGTATTTCAGAGCCATTGTTACCAATCGTGCGTTGTTCGAGCCAATTGAAAAGGTTGGTTATCGAAATTTTGTTATTTCTGCTGACAATCTGGAAACCTTCATGAAAAATCCTGATCCGGCTGTTTATCTTCAGTTTTTCAAGAAGTGGTATTTAAATTAGATTCTGTTTCCTGCAAAATAAAAGGTTCTACTTAGCGTTACATCTATTACAAGTTAGGCTGTTTATTCGTTGAACTATTAAAATGAATGTTTGTGAAAGAGACTAAGATACTTTGGGTAGATGATGAAATTGAGTTGTTGAAGCCTCATATCATTTTTTTAGAAGGAAAAGGATACTGCGTAAAATCATGCAATAATGCGCCAGATGCTATTGATATGCTTAGAGATGAGCTGTTTGATTTGGTTCTGTTGGATGAAAACATGCCAGGTATGTCGGGTTTAGAAGCTTTGTCTGAGATAAAAGCTATTGATCCTACCCTTCCCATTGTAATGATTACCAAGAGTGAAGAGGAAGATATCATGGATGAAGCCATTGGAGGACATATTAGTGATTATTTAATAAAGCCAGTTAACCCTAAACAGATTCTTCTGAGTGTTAAAAAAAATACAGATAAGAGACGTTTGGTTTCTGAGAAAACAACCTCTGCTTACCAATCTCGATTTTCGCAATTGGGTATGGAAATAAATGATTGCAGAAGTTTTGAAGAATGGAAACACATTTATAAAAAACTTGTCTTTTGGGAACTGGAACTTGCCGGTATTGAAGATTCCGGAATGGATGAAGTTCTGAAAATGCAAAAAACAGAAGCTAATAATCTGTTTGCTCGCTATATAAAGAAGAATTACTTAGATTGGATGGGTTCAGATACGAGTGATAGACCCTTGTTTTCTCATAATGTATTCAAGGAGAAAGTTTTTCCGTTAATCGATAAGGGAGAAAAAGTTGTCTTTGTATTGATTGATAACTTACGAGCCGATCAATGGCAAATATTATACCCTATTATTAGCGAATATTTTGTGATGAAAGATGAAGATATGTATTGCTCCATCTTACCAACTGCAACACAATATGCAAGAAATGCTATGTTCTCAGGTTTAATGCCATTGGATATACAGAAAAGGTATCCCCAATTATGGATTGGGGATGATGAAGACACAAGTAAAAACTTGCATGAAGAAGAATTAATTGATTTGCATTTGAAGCGAAAATTCAAAGATGTGAAGTTTAATTATGAAAAAATCAACTCCAAAAAGACTGGTGCAAAAATAATTGATAGTATTTCCACATTATTGGATGCACAATTAAATGTATTTGTTTACAATTTTGTTGATATGCTTTCTCATGCACGTACCGAGAGTGAGATGATCAGAGAACTCGCTAATGATGAGGCAGCTTATCGATCGTTAACAGCCTCTTGGTTTGAACATTCTCAATTGCTCGAGTTAATAAAGAAACTTTCAGAGGAGAATGTAAAGTTGATTATCTCTACAGATCATGGCTCTATTAGGGTGCAAAATCCGATTAAGGTAGTTGGAGACAGACAGACAAATGCGAACCTGAGGTACAAGATGGGAAAGAACCTGAATTACAATGCAAAACAAGTTTTTGAGGTTACTGACCCACGAAAAGCACTCTTACCGCAAGTAAATGTAAGTTCTTCGTATATATTTGCAACAGGAGAAGACTTTTTAGCCTATCCTAACAATTATAATTACTACAGTTCATATTATAAAAATACCTTTCAACATGGAGGTATTTCCTTAGAAGAAATGTTAATTCCTTTAATAACTTTGAGCCCTCGTTAAAAGTTAGTTATCAATTGTTTTTTTAAGATGAGTGTATTAAAAATTAATTCACTGGAAGAAATAAATGCAGTTGCAAAAGAATTTCTTTCATTAGTTGGAGATAAGAGAATATTTGCTCTTCAGGGAGCAATGGGAGTTGGTAAAACGACTTTTGTGAAAGCGGTTTGCGAAGAATTAGGTGTTGAGGATACGATTAATAGTCCAACCTTTGCTATTGTTAACGAATACCATACAGCAAAAGATAAATTAGTGTATCACTTCGATTTCTATAGAATTGAAGATGTACAGGAGGCTTACGATTTTGGTTACGAAGATTATTTCTACAGTCAGGCAATGTGTTTTATCGAATGGCCAGAAAAAATAGAATCTATTTTGCCACAAGACACGGTAGAAGTTCTTTTTGAAGAACAAACCGATGGCACTCGCTCAATTATGATTCACTAATATCCCCCGCAAATAAAAACAGAGTATTTAAGCAAAAATTTCTTAAATTGTAAGTTCAATATACCTGTTTAAGTTTAATACCATTACAATTTGCATATGGGGCCATTAAGTGAAGGATCAAGGAATTTTCCACTCGGACAAGAATTTTATCAGCCGAAAGAGGAAATGTTGGAAATTGAGCGTCGACGTAAACAGTTGGCTATTGGTATTCCTAAAGAAGACCACAAAGGCGAAAATCGAATTTGCCTAACTCCACAATCTGTAGAAGTTTTAGTGAACAATGGTCACGATGTGATGCTGGAACGTGGCGCAGGCTTAGCTTCAAATTATACCGATAAGGAGTATAGTGAGAATGGAGCTTTGATTGTGAACGATAAAAAGGAAATTTACCAGTGCGATGTAGTAATGCAGGTTTCTCCTTTTTCGCATGCCGAAATTGATATGCTACGAGGAAATCAAATCCTTTTTTCGGCCCTTCAAATGAAGAGTCAATGTGGCGAGAATATTCGCAAGCTAATGCAGAAAAAAGTAACTGCAATTGCTATGGAATTGGTGAAAGATCAGAATAATTTCTTTCCTGTTGTTCGTTCTATGGCCGAAATTGCAGGAATCTCATCGGTAATGATTGCCGGAGAATATTTGAGCAAAGCTCACGGAGGAAAAGGTGTTATGCTTGGTGGAATTACGGGTATTACGCCAACCGAAGTTATTGTGCTTGGTGCAGGAACAGCATCAGAATATGCTACTAGAGCAGCCATGGGTTTAGGAGCGATGGTTAAAGTTTTTGACGATTCCATTTACCGCTTGCGCAGATTAGAAGATCATTTAGGTCATCGAGTATTTACTTCTATTTTTCATCCTCATGTTTTGGAAAAAGCATTGGCTTCGGCCGATGTAGTAATTGGTGCGTTACGATACGAAAAAAACAAGAGTGGTTTTATCGTTACCGAAGATATGGTAGCCAAAATGAAACCAGGATCTATAATTATTGATCTGAGTATCGATCAGGGAGGTTGTTTCGAAACTTCGATGATGACAACACATAAGGATCCTGTTTTTAAAAAATTTGGCGTATTGCATTACTGCGTGCCAAATGTGCCTTCTCATGTTTCCAGAACTGCTTCTCTTGCTTTGAGTAATATTTGCTCTCCTTTGTTGTTGCAAATTGGACACAATGGTGGCGTTCATCAGTTTATTAAGCACGATATGGGCTTGCGCCATGGAACGTATATTTACCGAGGAATATTAACCAACCGTCGTTTAGGAGATTCTTTTGGAATTTTGGCTAAAGACATCGATTTGCTGCTTGCTGCGATGTAGCTTGAAACGTTTCATTTACAGCTTTAGAAAATCCGTCATCGGTAACACTTTCCGTTACCTGATATTTGGCTTTTAATTCTTTAGGAGCATTGGCTACAACAAAACTGTGCTTTCCCCATTCTAATAAATCGATATCATTGTAATCATTACCGATTACAAAGGATTCACTTGCTTTAATTTTTAGATTATCGCAAAGCCATTGGCAGCCACGTCCTTTTGAAATGTGCTCAGGAAAAATTTCCATCCAAATGGATTCATGATCCAATGGTGAAGTAGCACGAATGATTTTAATGTCCGTAAATTTTGTTTTCAACTCTTCAAACCAATCTACTTTATTGGGCAATATGGCTAAAATTTGGCAAGCATCTCGTTTGGTGTCAGACAATTGTCCAACTGGTGTTGCAAATTGCTTATATAAAGCTAGTCTTCTGTCAAAATCGGGGTTTTTATTTCCACTTTGGTAGTACCAAAATTGATGGTTGAGCGGAATTGGATCCAAAATCATAAAATCAATTTCATGGTCGATTAAAATTTCAGATAAATCCTGAACTTCACCTGCTTCAATTTGTTGTGAGTAGATTAATTCTTTCGTTTCCCATTTCATGATTCCCGCACCCGAAGAGAAAATCAAGTAATCGATTGGAAAATTTTCAGGCAAAACTGCCATTGCAGAATAAAGTGTTCTTCCCGTGGCAATTACTCTTGTAATTCCTTGATCTTTTAATTGGAGCAGTGTGTTGTAATTCGTTTTGCTGATGCTTCCCTGCGAAGGGAGTATTGTTCCATCTAAGTCGGTAACTACGATTTTTATATTCTGAGCCATAAAAGAGAATTTTGGGAAGAATCCCCAATTTACAGATTTAGCTTGAGAATTGGCTCATAAACAAATTAAAATATGTGCTTTGACTAATTCTTTGAGCTAGTAGTATCTTTTAATTGATTAGTTAACCCCAATCCTCCATTTTGAAAATAATTGAGTACTGTCTTTTAAGTTTACCTCCCCCTCCCGCAAGTCTGTGACTTGTGATTAATAAAAAGACATAATAATATCAATTTTATAAATTATTGTTACATTAGATCGTTTTTACTAATGGGTTATTATGAGTCGTAATTATAAATTTAGGGATCAGGAAAGTCCATATTTTATAAGTTTTGGAACAGTACATTGGATAGATGTTTTTGTACGGTCACAATATAAAGATATACTTGTTGATAGTCTAAATCATTGTATTCAAAACAAGGGTTTAGTGATTTACGGATGGGTAATAATGACAAGTCATATTCATTTGATTATTGGAACAAAGCAGGAAAAAATGCAAGATATTGTTCGAGATTTTAAAAAATATACATCAAAAGCAATTGTACAGGCAATTAGAGAAAATCCAAGGGAAAGTAGAAGAGAATGGATGTTGTGGATGTTTGAGCGTGCAGGTAAGAAGAATGGAAACAACACGAACTTTCAATTTTGGCAACAAAACAATAAACCAATTGAATTAAGTGATACAATAATGATAGATCAAAAACTCAATTATTTGCACAATAATCCTGTTGAAGAAGGTTTTGTAATTGAGTCGCATGATTACAAATATAGTAGTGCGATAGATTATGCCGATGGAAAGGGATTATTAGAAGTTGAGTTAGTTTAGAAACCACAAGTCGCAGACTTGCGGTAGTTGGGGAATCAATAAAACGAGGAAGAAATGGGCAAAAAGATATATCAGCTTTTTAAGCGGCTTAAAAGCATATCATTACTACGATTTGTGAAAAATTTAGTCTTTCTGATAATATTTGGTTTTGTAATTCATTTCGGATATGAAATTTGGAGTCGTTATATGAAATATAGAATTTGTGGAAGAGTCGATTTTGCAAATTTCACTCTTCCTTTAACAGATTACTATGTAGAGTATGAAAGGTGCCCTAAGGAGATTTCTGAATTATTACAATATATGTATGGTAAATCATATGAAAGAGATTATATACTTATTGAAATGAGCGAGAAATTGGAGTTGAAAATTATTGAAAGAGAAAATAAACTATTTATTTACGATGTTGGTTTTGATGGTGTTGATGACCTACTTGAAAAAAAAATAATTATATATTATGAGACTAAGTTTTCTGAGATTTTTTTTAAAGATGGGGATATTCTGGTGTATCGTGCAGAATATTCAAGATTTAAAAAAAATGATTTATTATTAATTGAATGATTTAGATAGAGAATTTTCCACTTATCGCAAGTCTGCGATTTGCAGTAATTAGCAAAATAAAAATTCAATTAAAACTTTAAAAATAAGCTCTCACGTCTACGTTACCAACATGAATTGTTTTGCCAATTTCGCTGCTGCGACCATTATAGGAAACACTAAGCTGAAATAATTTAGATAGTTGTTGATTGTATCCAAGACTCCAGGTTGTGTTGTTGCCAGGTAAAAAACCTTCTAGCATTTCGTAGGCAATGGAACTATTCGAATCTGAATTGTAATCAACAGTTAGAAAATTTACCGTTGCCATTATTTTGGCTGATTTTGCAAGTCCATAATTGCATTCAGCTCCGATATTATGAGTGCTTGATTTTTCTGTAGCTAAAACATTTTCCTTGTCGTTATAGGTGTAGTTTAAGCCAAACTGAAATTGAATGGATGGCTGAAATTTAGCTTGCAACTCATTTTTTATTTCTTCAATAGAATAGTTCTTATCCGTGAATGATTCATTGTTTAATTTCTTTTTGCCAAAATCAACTCGATTGCTCAATTGATTCGAGTTTCCAATTTTCCACTGAAAGCGAAAGCCGTTTTGAGTAAATTTTCTACGTTCGAAACCTTGCGTTAACAGCTGTTTCCCATTACTGCTTAGGTGAATTAGATCCCAATTGGTTTTCGATTTTGGTTTTTTGTACGAGAAGGTATTCTGGAAGCTAGAGTTAATTGTTATTAGGTTTTCGTTAGATGCATAAGCCTGAAATGGATTGGCATAGAGCTTGAAATCATCTTTCAAACTTTTCTTAGCCAAACGATAGGCAAATCGGTTACTAAAGCGTTTAAAAAAGGAGACGAATTTCTTTTTTGACTTTAATTGTCTTAAGCGCAAATTAAAGGTTTGGCGAAATTCACTAGTATATACTTTTTGATAATTGTTCGTATTGGTTCCAATTCGAATGTAATTTGCTTCATCTTTAAAGCTGGCAATCTCAAATTCATTGATTTCTTTTACCTCATTCTCATTGTAATCCGTCCAACGATAAATTCCTTGCCCTTGGTTTACTTCAACATACGAAAATTCTTTTTCGCTTTCTAAACCCGATCCTAACTCATAATAAGTAGAAGTTTGCAATAAACCTTTTTTAATATTGCTTCGATGTTCCAACTTAGCCAGAAAAGTATTTTCTGGCTTTTCATCTGAATAATTATCGTCAAGAATGGATAGTTTTCGGTAAATGGTTTCAATTTTAAGCTGATTTTTACGGTTCTTTTTTAGCCAAATGTTTGCGCCAAAATCTTGCGATTCACTTTGTTCACTAAGTTTATTTTCTCCAGCTAAATAATCTTTTCTCTTTTGATAATAAACCTGAAAGTTGTTAATGGAAGAATCTCGATTGGTGATATAGAATTTGTAAGAATTAAATGAAAAACTGTTCTGTAGTAGGCTGTTATCAGCCTTATTTTTCCATTGGTTGTTTTCATTTTCGGTTTGCACACCAATTTTTGCAAAGTTTAATAAGTAAGAAGTGTTTAGCTGATGACGATAAAAATCACTATCCAATTCATCTTGATCTGTACTAAGAGAATTACCATTAAAATCGATAGCCAGATTTTGTTTTGCAAAGAGGAAAGCCAAAGAATGTTTGTTTCCTTGGTAGTTCGATTCTTTATTTAAGATCGAAAAATCATAGGTAGCTCGGCCCCAATTTTGGTTCGAGAAAGTATTGCTTAAGCCGTAGTAACTTTCATTCGAATTGGTAAAGTCATCTTGAAGATTCCAGTCTCTTTCGTATTCTGTGGTACGAAATGGTTCTATTTCTGAAAAATTTTTATCGATATGACGAAAAGTAAATTGGCTTGTGAAAGATTTCAATGAATCCGTAAAATCGAATCTCTTTTCAAGAGAGAAATCTATCGCAGTTCCTTGGTTGTCCTTATCATCAAGCGACGAAAAAGTATTCACATCATTGTTGCTAAGTGCCAATTCAAAGCTTGAGTGTAAATTTTTACCAAATTTGCTTTCTCCGCCCAAAGTGAACAATTGTTTCTTTTCTGGTGCTACCAGTTGAACGATCGGCTCATAATCTCCCTGAGGAATTCCATTTGTAGGATCAATCCATTGGTAAACAAGACCATTAGCCGCACCATTTACTTGTTGGTAGTTTCCGTTGTTTAGACCAACATAAGAGAAGTTTGCTCGGTAAATTGCACTATCAGCATTTGTCGAATACTCATAAACATCGTAGGCGATTCCTTCAATTAAGCGACTTGTTTTTTTGTAAAGAACAAAATCATTAGAGTATTCTACTTCCTTAACGTTTGGTACTTGAGCCAATTCTAATTGATCACCAATATCGCTCAACAATTGTTTATTTTCATCGCTTAAAGATTGATCGATTGATTGATTTTTACTGTCCTGCTCGTGATAGAAATTGAACCAGAATTTTCCATTTTTGGTTTTCAACTCATTGCTATTAAAGAGTAGGTAGCGTGAATAGTTTTCTTCAGAGTATTCGAACTCCACAATTATTCGGGAATTCCTTGTAATTGCCTGTTTGGTGGTAAAACTAAGTTCTGATGTGTTGTAATTGATCACGTAATCGTTGTTTTCACCTCGGTCAAGTAATTTTCCATCCAAGTAAACTTTTTCGGTGCCAGCCAAAACCACAATATACCTTTCGTTGTTGGCTCCTGTTAATCGGTAAGGACCTTGAATTCCTTCTAAACCATCAATTGTCATTCTGTTGAACTTTCCTTTGGCGATGGATGCGCTTATGGTCGATTTAAATTCTGTTTCGCCAGTTTTGCTTTTGGAAACTAAACCAGAAAATCTTCCTCCCTGTACTTTTTTGTAGAATTTCATGAATTTGCCGGTTGGCGATTCTAACTCGTAATCTCCTAAGGTCAATTCTTTTGTATCGTCGTAAAGTTGAATGTAAATCCGATCAAAATCTTGAATGTTTTGCGTGTTGCCATCGGGTTGTATGGGAATGTTGTTATCCGAAATGGCAGCAAGAATATTAATATCTTCACTTAGTTTTCCTGATAATTGTAGGTTGAGATTCGAATTGACAACCACATCTTGATTGTTTCCATAAGAGATTCCTCTCGTGTAATTTCCTTGTTTCTCGAGCTGACCACCAGAAAATAAACTACTCTTATTTTTTGGAGCTCGAATGGCAAATTTATTAACGCCTTTCTTTGCTGATAGATTGATTTGGGAAAGGTCTCTATGGTAAGTAGTTTTTGAAATATTATAATCAAATATTCGATATTCAATTGAAATAGAGTCAGTAATGGTTTTTAGCTTAGCTGAAGGAATAAACAATCCTTTGCTCAATACGATTTCGTACCAAGATTTATCGATGAGTTTGTTTTGCTGGGATACTTTAAGTGTTGCAGGTAGTATTAATAAAGAATCCAACTGAATTGTATCCCTGTTTAGGTGAATAATCTTGCTTCTTAAATTGCTTTGTGTTTGCCCAAGCATTTTAAAACCAGATAAAATCAGCAATATGAAAAGCAATCGAAACCTCAAATGATGTAATTGTTAGAATCAGTGTGAAAATGAAATCGTTTAGTCTGAAAACGAAATCTACCACCTAAAATTATTAGTTTTGCAGAGAATAAATATAAGGAAGCTATTTCAGTTAACAGTAACAAATTTCAATTATGGTTCTCTTTTACAATCTTTCCATACGATTCTATGTGTTTGCAGTGCGTATTGCTTCATTTTTCAACCCAAAAGCGAAGCAATGGGTAGATGGAAGGAAGAATTTACTTTCCAGAATAGAAGAGGCAGTAAATGGCGAAGAGAACTTGGTTTGGTTTCATTCCGCATCCTTGGGTGAGTTTGAGCAAGGTCGTCCCGTAATTGAAAAGTTTAAAGAAGAGCATCCCGATTCTAAAATTGTACTTACTTTTTTCTCTCCATCGGGTTATGAGGTGAGAAAGGATTACGCTGGCGCGGATTTTATTTTCTATCTACCACCAGATTTTCCTTCTTATGCCAAAAAGTTTGTTGATTTAGTGAATCCTAAAATGGCCTTCTTTATTAAGTATGAATTTTGGCATCATTACCTTAAGGAATTAAAGAAGAGAGATATTCCAACCTATATTTTTTCGACAATTTTTCGTCCTAATCAGCTATTTTTTAAACCTTGGGGCGGTTTCTATCGCAGAATGTTAACGGCTTTTACACATCTATTCGTTCAAAATCAGGAATCTATGGATTTGTTGAATGGTGTTGGCTTTAAAAATGTATCAATTGCGGGGGATACGCGTTTCGACAGAGTTTATTCGATTGCAACAGCATCTAAAACTTTACCAGAGGTTGAAGAGTTTAGCCAGGGAAGACTCGTATTAATTGCGGGAAGTACTTGGCCTAAAGATGAAGAGGCTATTATTCAGTATATTAATACTTCAAAAAACAATTACAAGTATATTATTGCTGCTCACGAGGTTGATGAGAATCATATAAAAAGCATTGTGAATGCCATTGAGAAGCCTTATGTACGATTTACCTCTGCTACTAAAGCTGAGATTGATGCAGCTGAAGTTTTAGTTGTTGATTGTATTGGTATACTATCCTCATTATACCGTTATGCCGATGTTTCATATATAGGTGGAGGCTTTGGTCGTGGGATACACAACACTTTAGAAGCAGCTTGTTATGGTTTACCCGTTATTTTTGGACCAAACTACCATAAATTTAAAGAGGCAAAAGATCTCATAGAGAATGGAGCTTCATTTTCTTATGAAAAGTATGAGTTATTGGAGGAACTGCTAGATGGTTTCTACCACAATGAGAATAAGCGTAAAGTTTCAGGCGAAAATTCCAAAAATTACGTCGATCAAAAAAGAGGTGCAAGTAGCTTAATTCTATCCAAAATTAAAGCCTAATAAAACAAAAATCTTAGTGGATTTATTGAAAGCTCAATGTTTATTGAGGGTGCCACGTTTTGTCATGATTATTTTACAAAAGGTCGATCTTTTGTGATGAAAGGATTTGTTTATGCCGAACAGATTCCTTATATGATATTTGAGGTAAATTTACTTTTTGGAAAACTTTTTACTTTTTTTGAAAAGTTAATGATCACTTAGTCAATATATTAACATCTATTTGTGGATAACTTTTATTGAATTTACATTATTAATATTGTTCGGTGTTGCGGCTTTACGTAACTTGCATACTACAAAATTTGGCCTAAGTCAAAGTGTCAAATTATTGATTATTAAAGAAAAAACTAAATAATATAACCACCCTTTTTTACGATCTTAATGGAAGTACTAGAGAAGAAGCAAAAAGCTACGGATATGAATCAAACCTTCAGTCCTGAAGAAGCGTTTAAAGCAACATTTGAATATTTTAGAGGTGATGAACTGGCTGCACGAGTTTGGTTGAATAAATATGCTTTGAAAGATTCATTTGGTAATATCTATGAGAAGACTCCAAATGATATGCATCATCGTATTGCAAGTGAAATTGCGCGTGTTGAGCAAAAGTATACTAATCCCTTGTCTGAGGAGGAAATTTTTTCAGTATTAAAAGATTTTAAATATATCGTTCCTCAGGGAAGCCCGATGTCTGGTATTGGAAACAAATTCCAGATTGCTTCTTTATCTAATTGTTTTGTGATTGGTAACAATGGCGATTCTGATTCTTATGGTGGAATCATGAAAATTGATCAAGAGCAAGTTCAGTTGATGAAACGTCGTGGTGGTGTTGGTCATGATTTGTCACACATTCGCCCTAAGGGTTCTCCTGTTAAAAATTCAGCTTTAACTTCAACAGGTATTGTTCCTTTTATGGAGCGTTACTCGAACTCAACTCGTGAGGTTGCTCAGGATGGTCGTCGTGGAGCCTTAATGCTTAGTGTATCTGTAAAGCATCCGGATTCAGAAGAGTTTATTGATGCAAAGATGGAGCAAGGTAAAGTTACCGGAGCCAATGTTTCTGTAAAAATCCTTGATGGGTTTATGGAGTCTGTTCTTGCGAATAAAAAGTACACTCAGCAATACCCGATTAATTCAGATAATCCAACTTATACTAAAGATATTGATGCTGGTAAATTGTGGAAGAAAATTGTTCACAATGCATGGAAATCAGCAGAGCCAGGTATTTTATTCTGGGATACAATTGAGAAGGAATCAGTGCCCGACTGTTATGCAGACCTAGGTTACCGTACTGTTTCGACTAATCCATGTGGTGAAATTCCATTATGTCCTTATGATTCTTGTCGTTTATTGGCTATCAATCTTTATAGCTATGTAGAGAACCCTTTTACGCCTCAGGCAAGCTTTAATTTCGATTTGTTTAAGAAGCATGTTGGAATGGCTCAGCGTATTATGGATGATATTATTGATCTTGAGTTAGAAAAGATTGATGCAATTATAGAAAAGATTGAATCTGATCCGGAAGAAGCTGAAGTGAAACGTGTTGAGCGTAACTTGTGGCAGAATATTAGAACTAAGGCTAAAGAAGGACGTCGTACAGGTGTTGGTATCACTGCTGAAGGTGATATGGTTGCAGCTATGGGCTTGCAATATGGAACTGAAGCAGCTACAGACTTTTCAGAGGAAGTTCATAAGGTAATTGCAATTGAGGCATATCGTGCTTCAGTACATTTAGCGAAAGATCGTGGTGCATTTACTATTTTCGATGCTAAGAGAGAAAGCGAAAACCCATTTATTCTACGTTTGAAAGAGGCTGCTCCAGATATGTATGAGGATATGGTGAAATATGGCCGTCGTAATATTGCTTGTTTGACGATTGCTCCTACCGGAACAACCAGCTTGATGACTCAAACAACTTCGGGTATTGAGCCGGTATTCTTACCAGTTTATAAGCGTCGTAGAAAGGTAAATCCAAATGATAAGGATGTTCGTGTTGACTTTACCGATGAGGTAGGTGATTGTTGGGAAGAATTCGTTGTATTCCACCACAAATTTGTGACTTGGATGGAAGCTAATGGTATTGAAACGGCAAAACACTTTACCGATGAAGAAGTTGAAGAACTTGTAAAAAAATCACCTTACTATAAAGCAACATCAAATGATGTAGATTGGTTGCAAAAGGTACGTATGCAAGGTCGTGTGCAGAAATGGATTGATCACTCGATTAGTGTAACTGTTAACTTACCAAGCGACGTGTCTGAAGAGTTGGTAGGCGATCTTTATGTTGAAGCTTGGAAGAGCGGATGTAAAGGTTGTACGGTTTACCGTGACGGTTCACGTTCGGGAGTACTGATCGCTAACGATAAGAAAGAAGAAGAAGGAAAAGATATTCCGGAAAAGCGCCCTGCTGAACTTGAAGCTGAGGTTGTTCGTTTCCAAAACAATAAAACAAAATGGATTGCCATTATTGGTCTTTATAAAGGAAAACCTTACGAGATTTTTACGGGTATTCAGGATGATGAGGAAGGTATATTGCTACCAAAATCTGTAAACAAAGGATTTATTCTTAAACGTAAGGATGATGAAGGAAATACGCGATATGATTTCCAGTATAGCAATAAGAGAGGCTTTAAAACAACTTTTGAAGGTCTGTCGTATAAGTTTGATAAAGAATTCTGGAATTACGCAAAATTGATCTCAGGGGTATTACGTCATGGTATGCCAATTGAGCAAGTTGTGAACTTGATTTCTGGTCTGCAGCTTGATAGCGAGAATATCAATACATGGAAAAACGGTGTTGAGCGTTCACTTAAGAAATATATTCCTAATGGCACAAAAGCAAAGGGAATGACCTGTACGGATTGTGGTTCAGAACACATTCTCTACCAAGAGGGTTGTCTGATTTGCCAGTCTTGTGGTACGTCTAAATGTGGATAACCTATCTATATAGAAACAAATACTCAGAAATCGGGAAACTTCGTAAGGAGTTTCCCGTTTTTCTTTTAGTTAAATCTACGTAGTTACAACTTGATAAGACGTAATTACTTAGATTTTAGACAAATTGGGGATATCTTTTCAATTTCCTTTTTATGTTACTGATAATTAAATTATCTTAGAGTATAAATAAGATTGCAATATGAGTTTTTCGACGGATTATAACTGGGAGGGAAAGGTGCTATTGGTAGCAGAAGATGAGGATTTCAACTATATCTTTTTGGAAGAAATTCTTATGGATACCAAAGCGAAAATTATTCGTGCACACGATGGTCAAGAGGCGCTTGATATTCTAGAAGCTAATCCTAATATTGATTTGATTTTAATGGATATGCAGATGCCAATAATGAATGGTTACGATGCTACTCGAAATATCAAAAAAATAAAAAATGAAATTCCTATAATTGCCCAGACAGCTTATCATTATGGAGAAGCTTACGAAGAAATTATGGCTGCTGGCTGTGATGATTTCGTATCAAAGCCAATAGATATTGGTGGTTTAAAGGATATGATCGAAAGATTCCTTTTTTAATTAATTTTCTATTTTTATCTCCCCTTTTTCTTTCCTCATATTTCTTATCTTTGTTGCCTAATTAAAGGATATTACAATGAACGATAATAAAGTCAGAGTTCGATTTGCCCCTAGTCCAACAGGACCTTTACATATGGGAGGTGTTAGAACAGCCCTTTTCAACTATTTATTTGCCCGTAAACACGGTGGCGAATTCTTGTTACGTATTGAGGATACCGATCAAACGCGTTATGTACCAGGTGCTGAAGATTATATTGCAGAAGCCTTAAACTGGTGTGGTATTACTATAGATGAAGGTGCTACTGTTGGTGGGGAATATGGTCCATACCGTCAGTCTGAGAGAAAACCATTGTATCGCGAGTATGCTGAGAAATTAATTGCATCAGGTGATGCTTACTATGCTTTTGATACAGCGGAAGAACTGGATGCTATTCGTAATGAATACGAAGCTGAAAAGAAGACCTTTACATATAACCCTGATACTCGTGATAACTTAAACAACTCTTTAGCATTAAGTGCTGATGAAGTTCAAGCTAAGATCGAAGCAGGTACACCTTACGTTGTGCGTTTCAAAATGCCAGTAAACGAAGAACTTCATCTTGATGATGAGATTAGAAAACATGTTATATTCAACACTTCTGCGCTTGACGACAAGGTTCTTTTCAAATCGGATGGTATGCCAACATACCACTTAGCTAATGTCGTTGATGATTACTTGATGAAGATATCTCACGTGATTCGTGGTGAGGAATGGTTACCATCTATGCCTCTTCACGTTTTATTATACAAAAAATTAGGTTGGGAAGCTGAAATGCCAAAATTTGCACACCTGCCATTAATTCTTAAGCCTGTAGGAAAAGGTAAACTTAGTAAACGTGATGGTGATAAGCTTGGATTCCCTGTTTTCCCTTTACTTTGGACTGATCCAAAAACGCAAGACATTTCTTCTGGATATCGTGAAGATGGTTACTTCCCTGAAGCATTTGTTAATATGTTAGCTTTCTTAGGATGGAACCCTGGAACCGAGCAAGAGATTTTCTCAATGGAGGAATTATCTGAAGCATTCTCGTTGGATAGAGTTGGAAAATCAGGTTCAAAATTCGATCCGGAAAAAACAAAATGGTTCAACCGTCAGTACTTAGTGACTAAATCTGATGAAGAAATTGGTCAGCTATTCAGTAAAGAAGTGCTTGCTGAAAAAGGAATCGAAGCTGATTCAGATAAAGTAACAAGAGTTTGCGGCATGGTTAAAGATCGTGTTGACTTTATCTCTGAACTTTGGGATCAAGTTAACTTCTTCTTCGAAGCTCCTTTGGAATTCGATGCAAAGACTGCTAAAAAAGCTTGGAAAGGTGAAGCTGCTGAATTAATGCAGGAACTTAAAACTATCTTATCTGATATCTCTGATTTCTCATCTGCAAACACAGAGATAATTGTCAAAGAATGGATTACAGCTAAAGAAATTGGTTTTGGTAAAGTTATGAACCCATTCCGTTTGGCAATGGTAGGCGCTGGAAAAGGGCCACATATGTTCGACATTATCGAATTATTGGGAAAAGACGAAAGTATTGCTCGTTTAGACTATGCAATTGAGAACATCAAAAAATAGATTTTAATAGCACTGAATAAAACCAGTGACATAGAATATAAGAACCACTTCCAGCTTTGGAGGTGGTTTTTTTGTTTTTTTAAGTCTCCCTTTCAGGGGAGATATAGAGGGGTGTTCACAGAAGAATTTTGATAATCTGAACTTACATTGGAATACAAATAAAGAATAAATCTTTCTCTTGGAGGGAAAGTGCCGATGACGAAAGGATGTATTGGTTCATTACATCCCTCTGTCCTGTTGGACATCTCCCCTAAAAAGGGAGACGCTATAAATTAAATAGATTGCTTAAAATTTAATGGATAGGATATAAAAAAAACCTGTCAGAATTCTAAATTCTAACAGGTTTGTTATATTGTCTTGAAGCTTGCAGCTGTGGGCTGATAGCTATTTTACTTCTTTTGTTTTTTAGACCATGAGTCTTTTAAAGGTACAGTACGGTTGAAAATTAATTTCTCGGCATTTGTATCCTTATCAACAGAGAAATATCCCAAACGTGTAAATTGGTATCCTTGTTCTGCTTTAGCATCTTTTAAACAAGGCTCAACATAACATTCAGAAAGAATACTTAAAGAATCAGGATTAATGAATTCTTTAAAGTCTACATCTTTTTGAGCATCTGGAGCTTCATCGTTGAATAAACGATCGTAAATTCTCACCTCTGCTTTAGCAGCATGCTTAGCAGAAACCCAATGAAGCGTTCCTTTTACTTTACGTTTACTTTCCTCAGAACCACTTCCTGATTTTGATAATGGATCGTATGTTGCGTGAATTTCTGTGATGTTACCATCGGCATCCTTCACCGCTTTCTCACACATTACAATATAACCGGCCTTAAGGCGAACTTCGCGACCAGGCGTCATTCTGAAGAATTTTCTAGGCGCATCTTCCATAAAGTCCTCACGCTCGATGTAGAGTTCTCTTGAGAAAGGAATTTCTCGTGATCCTGATTCCGGATCTTCCGGATTATTCTCGATGCTTAAGAATTCTTCTTGTCCTTCAGGGTAGTTTGTTAATACCAGTTTTACCGGATTAAGCACAGCCATTACACGAGGTGCTGTTTTGTTCAAATCTTCACGAACACAGTGTTCCAAAACTGAAACATCAATCACATTATTACGCTTTGCCACACCAATGGTATCAGCAAAGTTTTTAATTGAATTTGGGGTATAACCTCTTCTACGCAAACCTGAGATGGTTGGCATTCGAGGATCATCCCATCCCGATACGTGATTTTCGTTAACCAATTGAAGAAGCTTACGCTTACTCATTACCGTGTAACTCAAATTCAAACGTGCAAATTCACGTTGTTTAGGCTGGTATTCAGTATCTGTAATATTGTTTACAAACCACTCGTAAAGTGGACGATGAACTTCAAATTCAAGTGTACAGATTGAGTGAGTGATCCCCTCTAAATAATCCGACTCGCCATGAGCATAGTCGTACATCGGGTAAATACACCAGGCATCGCCCGTACGGTGATGATGCGCATGCATAATACGATACATCAATGGATCACGCATGTGCATGTTTGGCGATGCCATATCAATTTTTGCACGTAATACTTTTTCTCCATCCTTAAATTCACCAGCTCTCATTCGAGCAAACAAATCTAAATTTTCTTCAACAGAACGGCTACGGAACGGGCTTTCGGTTCCGGGAACCGTTGGCGTACCTTTCTGTTCAGCAATAGTTGCTGCAGATTGGTCATCAACGTATGCTTTACCGTCCTTAATTAACTTGACAGCCCAATCGTATAGTTGTTCAAAATAGTCAGAGGTGTAGTAAGGATCTGCATCCCACTGAAAACCTAACCATTTGATATCTTCCATTATAGAATCTACGTATTCTGTATCTTCCTTTACAGGATTAGTGTCGTCGAAACGTAGGTTGCATTTTCCCTGGTATTGTTGGGCAAGGCTAAAGTTTAGGCAGATTGCTTTTGCATGTCCAATGTGTAGGTAACCGTTTGGCTCCGGAGGGAAACGGGTGTGTACTCTACCATCATTGACATTGTTTTTCAGATCCTCTTCAATGATCTGCTGGATAAAATTCAGAGATTTTACTTCCTTAGCATTCTCGTCATTCATAGTCTTGTTATCCATACTTCACTCTAATTTAGATGATACATGTATTGCCTGAGATTCGGAATCGAATCCTGCCTTGCTTTTCTGATTGAAATGCTGATTACTAAATTTACAATAATTTGTTTTATTAGATGCAATTCAAACGAAAAAACAAAAGTATAGAAAATCCGTTAAAATCAATTACGATTTGGTGATTACGAACTAGTAATTAGTACATGAATCGTAATTTTATACTCTGAATTCGTAAAATCTAATTTTATCTCTTATTTTCGCCAACGAATATCATATCAAAAGAAGATGGGAATTATAGAACTGGAAGGATTGGAATTTTATGGCTATCATGGCTGTTTTGTTGAAGAGCAAGTGGTAGGTAATAAGTTTATTGTATATGTGCGCATGGAGTATAATGCTGAAAAAGCAGTAAAATCAGACCAAATTGGTGATGCACTAAATTACCAACGTGCATATGAAATGATAAAAGAGCAAGTTCAAATTACTTCTCATTTATTGGAGCATGTTGGACAGCGGATTTTGGATGTTTTGTATGAAAAATTCCCGGAATTGGAGAAGGCTACCGTTAAAGTTTCGAAAATGAATCCCCCTATGGGCGGGCAAATCGAGAAAGTTAGTTTAACTTTAAGTCGATAAGTTTTTGATAATGCTTGCGTTGTAAAAAACTTGTAATTTTTTTAGCATAAAAGCTTTAAAAAGTTTGTACGAGTAAAACAGAAATTTATATCTTTGCATCGCTCTTAAGGAGAAAAGGGTCTCTTGGCCGAGTGGCTAGGCAGTGGTCTGCAAAACCATCTACGGCGGTTCGAATCCGCCAGAGACCTCAATAAAAACGCTTAACTTCCTAGAAGTTAAGCGTTTTTTTATGCACTAAAGAAAGAGCTGTAATTACTATAAAGCCACATGAATTCTGCAATTTATGTGGCTTTTATTATAGGTTTTAATTAAACCAATAACTTCTTTATGATATTTTACGTATGATTAATTTAGCTTATAAAAAGGATTCGTTTACATGCCTATGTAGATGGAAATGAGGTCTTTTTTGTAACAGGTTTATAAATAGAACACGATTTCAAATTATAAGCTTAATAAGATTTAAAATAAATCTGGTGGGATATTACTAATGCATTAGATTAAATCTTTGATAAATGTTTATTTTGTAAACCGTATGTATTATTATAATCGATAGGTTAATGCAAAAATTCTGCTCAAAAATATTTTTTTTCTTTATTCTCTTCCTTTCACTTGGATCTTCCCTAGCTGCGCAAGATTATGATTTTTATTCAGATGCATATGAAATTTCAGATATAAATGATTGGCAATCTGCAGATGCAGAATTTACAACCATAGGAGCCACAGCTGATGGTGTTCAAGCATCTTGTTGGAATACCAATGCAGATTATACTAGATGGTTTAAGTTTCAGGCGACCACCAATATGGTGAACGTTACCGTTAAACGAGGCGGTAGCTTGGGGACCATACGTAGAGTTAATCTTGCTTTATGGCAAGCCGACGGGACAAGTGAGATTTCTTGTAATCGATATGTCGGAAACAATGATAATGTAACAGTTGGTGCTGCTAATTTAGTTGTAGGCAATTGGTATTATATTTCGGTTGATAACCATTATGGGCCTTATCGCGGAAGCTTTACTTTAGCCGTAAATAACCAGGTTGATTACGATTATTATGAGGGAGCCTATGAAATTCCTGATATTAATAATTGGCAATCTGCAGATGCAGAATTTTCAACTGTTGGCGCTACGGCTGATGGAGTTCAAGCATCTTGTTGGAATACCAATGCTGATTATACTAGGTGGTTTAAGTTTCAGGCCACAACCAATATGGTGAATGTAACTGTTAAGCGAGGTGGAAGTTTAGGAACGTTACGTAGAACAAATCTTGCTTTGTGGGAAGCCAATGGAACAAGTGAACTTGCTTGCAATCGATACATCGGAAACAATGATAATGTAACAGTTGGTGTTGCTAATTTAGTTGTAGGCAATTGGTATTATATTTCGGTTGATAATCATTATGGACCTTATCGCGGAAGCTTTACTTTAGCCGTAAATAATCAAGCTGATTACGATTATTACGAAGGAGCTATCGAATTAACTGATTTAAGTGATTGGGATTCATCTGATGCGGCTTATACAACTTATGGAGCGACTTCAGATTTGAATGCTGGTTCCTGTTGGAATACCTCTGCGCATTATAATCGTTGGTTTAAATTTCAGGCAACAAGCTCTGCAATAACTATAGAGGTAAAGCGAGGGGGAACCCTAGGAACGGTTCGAAGAATAAATGCTGCTTTATGGGAAGCAGATGGTACAACAGAGATTGCTTGTAAACGATATATTGGAAATAACGATAATGTAACTGTTGGAAGTGTTAGTTTGGTACCGGGTAATTGGTATTATCTCTCAGTTGATAATAATCATAGTTCTTACCGTGGTTCTTTTAGCTTGCACGTAGATGATCAGGCAGATTATGATTTTTATGAGGGAGCCGTTGAGTTAACTGAACTTGATGATTGGTGCTCTGCTGATGCTGAATATTCAACTGTAGGAGCTTCTTCCGATCGATTAGCTGGTTCTTGCTGGAATACTTCACCCAATTATAATCGCTGGTTCAAATTTACAGCTACAACCAATACAATTAATGTGACCGTTAAGCGTGGTGGTACTTTAGGAACAATCCGCAGGATTAATTTGGCCTTATGGGATGGTGATGGAGTAAGCGAAGTTGCTTGTAATCGATATGTGTCTGATAATGATAATGTGAGTGCAGGGTCAACGGTTTTAGTTCCTGGAAATGAGTATTACATATCGGTAGACAACAATTACAGTGGTTATCGTGGAACATTCACTTTATGTATTGATAATCAGACAGATTATGATTTTTATGAAGGAGCGAAGGATGTAACAAGCCTGATAAATTCCTGTTCTGCTGATGCAGAATTCACTACTGTTGGAGCAACTTCAGATTTAAATGCTGGATCTTGTTGGAATACTTCACCTAATTATAACCGATGGTTCAAATTTACTGCTACAACCAATATGATTAACCTGACGGTTAAACGAGGCGGAAGTTTTGGAACCATTCGAAGGATCAATGCAGCTTTGTGGGAGGCCGATGGACTAACAGAAGTTTCTTGTAATAGATATGTGAATACAGATGATAATGTAAGTGTAGGATCGATTGATCTTGTACCAGGTAACGAGTATTATTTTTCTGTTGATAACAATTACAGTGGTTACCGAGGCACGTTTACACTTTGTATAGAGGATCAGTTAGACTATGATTTTTTCGAAGGAGCTAAGGACATTACCAATTTGATTAACTCTTGTTCTAACGATGCTGAATATACTACAGTTGGTGCAACTCCCGATCGAATAGCTGCTCCATGCTGGAATACTTCTCCTAATTATAACAGATGGTTCAAATTTTTGGCTGTTAAACCTGCCATTAATATTGAGTTGAAACGAGGTGGAAGCTTTGGAACCATTCGAAGAGCAAATATTGCACTTTTTGATAGCGATGGAATAACCGTATTGGATTGCAATCGATATGTAAATACAAATGATAATGTTCAGGTCGATCATGAAGGTCTTACTGTTGGACAGTGGTATTATATTGCTGTAGATAATAACTATAGCGGTTATCGAGGAACATTCACGCTTTGCTTGGATGATAATGTGAGCTACGATTATTACGAGGGAGCTAAGGAACTAGGAATTATTCACAATTGGACAAGTATGGATGCTGCCTACACAACAATTGGCGCAACTCCAGATCGAAATGCAGCTTCTTGTTGGAATACTTCTCCCAATTACAATCGATGGTTTAAGTTTACCGCAACAACAAATCAAATTCATTTTGAAGTAAGACGCGGTGGCAGCTATGGTACGATTCGAAGAATTAACCTTGCTATTTGGCAAGCAGATGGAATTACCGAGGTTTCTTGTAATCGATACATCGATAACAATGATAATGTTCTGGTAGAATCTATTGATTTGATTCCTGGAAATACCTACTATGCTTCTGTTGATAATAATTACAGTGGCTATCGGGGTACTTTCTCTTTATTTGTTAATGATGAAGTGGATTATGATTTTTATGAAGGTGCTAAGGATGTAACTCATTTAATCAATTCAACTTCAGATCTAGAGGCTTATACGACTTTGGGAGCTACTGCGGATAAAAATGCTGCATCTTGTTGGAATACAGTACCAAATTATAATCGCTGGTTTAAATTTCAAGCTACTTCTCCAGGTATTAATGTTACGGTTAAGCGTGGTGGTGTTTATGGTACGGTACGTAGAGTAAATCTTGCCTTGTGGGAAGCCGATGGAACATCAGAAATTGCTTGTGATCGCTATATCAGCAATAATGATGAGGTCGATTTAAGTCATGAAGGATTAACGGTAGGCAATTGGTATTACATTTCTGTAGACAATAATTATAGTGGCTATCGAGGTACATTTACCTTGGAATTGAATGACGATGTTGGTTACGATTATTATGAGGGAGCAATAGAATTAATTGATATTAACAATTGGGAATCTGCACCAGCAGAATATTCAACTCAAGGAGCAACACCAGATAAAATTGCAGCATCTTGTTGGAATACTTCTCCAAATTATAACCGTTGGTTTAAATTTGTAGCAACCACTCCTGTTATCGATGTGGAGGTGAAAACAGGTGGAATTTACGGTAATGTACGCAGAATAAATGCTGCCATTTGGCAAGATGATGGTCTTACACAAGTTGCTTGTAACCGATATCAGAATAATAATGATAACGTACAATTAGGTGCCAATAATTTAATTCCAGGAAACACCTACTACATATCAGTTGATAATAATTACAGTGGTTATAGAGGAACTTTTACCCTTGCCGTAAACGATGAGGTTGATTATGATTTTTATGAAGGAGCTTATGAATTAACGGAGCTTAATAGTTGGCAATCTGTCGATGCACAGTTCAGTACAATGGGTGCAACTTCTGATAAAAATGCTGCTTCTTGTTGGAACACGTCTCCTAATTACAATCGCTGGTTTAAATTTCAAGCTTTAAGTGCTGATGTTAGCATTGATGTATTAAGAGGTGGATCTTTAGGCACAGTTCGTCGCTTGAATGCAGCTTTGTGGGAAGCCGACGGAACAACAGAAATTGCTTGTAAAAGATATTCTGGTAACAATGATAACCTAAATATTACACAATCTGGTTTAACACCAGGTAATTGGTACTACATTTCGGTTGATAACAATTACAGCGGATACCGAGGAACTTTTACATTAGCAATAAATAATGTAAGTGGCACGGAGTACTATGCCATTGCCAATGGTAATTGGAATGATACAAATACTTGGTCGCTTACAGAGGGTGGCCTACCTGCCGGTACGATTCCTGTAGCAGCAAATATTGCTCACATTGGAGGATATACAGTAAGCGTAAATGCCGATGCAGCTTGTGCCTATTTAGATATTGATGTTAAAAATAGTACAACAGGCCTAATTGTAGATGCTGCAAATCTGGATGTGAAAGGAGCACTTGATTTTGTTAATTCTGGCAATAACTTCGACGCTTCAATACAAATTCTGAATGGAGGAAACTTATTGGTGAATGCCGATTTAGAAATGAATAGGAATGGAGGATCTAATAACTTTTTCATCGATATTCAAGGAAATTCTACTTTGGAAATAGGTAACGATTTGAAATTGATTAGTGCATCAGGAACGTCTTTTGAAACTCAAATTAACTTGGCATCATCTGCTGTTTTAAATATAGAAAGAGACATCAACTGTGTGAGTACAGGGGGAACCAAAATTAAAATATCTGCTGCGAATAATTCGATTATTCAGGCCAAACGAGATATCGTTTATAGTGCAAATATGGCTGATATGCTCGAAATTGAATTGGTAAACAATGCTAGTATCGAATTGGGTAGAAGTTTTGTAAGAGGAAGTACGGCTTATGGAGTTTTGGATTGCCAGAATAATTCAACAGTTAATTTTAACGGAACAGAATACATTCAGGAAATTGCAGCAAATGCCGGTGCCGGTGGTGATGCATTTGTTTATCAGAATTTGACTGTAAATAACACTCGAATTTCTGTGCCACAAGTAAGTCTTGAAGGAGATGTTGTGGTTAACAAGCAATTGAATTTAATTTCAGGTGTAATTCATACAGAAGTAGGAAAAACTTTGACTTTAGCAAATACTGCTTCTTTATTGGGAGGTAGTTCGAGCAGTTATATCGAAGGACCGTTAGAAAAGATTGGCAATACAGCTTTTACCTTTCCAATTGGAAAGGATGGCTTGTATCAGCCAATTACGATTTCAGCTCCTTCGTCTTCAACTGATGCATTTACTGCAGAATATTTTGCTCAAGATCCCGATGGAACTTATAGTCGAGATCTAAAAGATCCTGCAATTGATAATATTTCAGATTGTGAATATTGGATGTTAGAAAGAACGGCAGGAAATTCTAACGTTAGGCCTACTCTTTTGTGGGATGGCGATGCATGTTGTATTAGCGATCTGTCTAGTCTTAAAGTTACAACTTGGGATGGAGCCCAATGGACCGACCTTGGGAATGCTTCAACTACTGGAAATACCTTGAATGGAAGCATTCAGTCTTCTGGTTCAATAAGCAATGCTTCTAATCCTGTTACTTTTGGTAATCCACTTCCAGCAAGCGATTTTATAGGTTTGTCGGGCCCTTATTGTACAAATGATACGCCGACCGTACTTACAGGATCTCCACAAGATGCAAAGGGCGAATTTTCTGGACCTGGAATTATAGATAATGGAGATGGAACGGCCACATTCACACCTTTGGATGCAGGTGGTGGAACACACACGATATATTATTCTTATACAACTGCTTTGTCAGGATGTAGCAGAACAACCAGTCAGGATGTAGTGGTTAATTTTGATCCAACCGCTTCGGTAACTGGAACGGCTACAATTTGTGCCGACGAGCCAACAGATATTTCTTTATTCTTTACGGGAGTAGCACCATGGACAGTTACCTATACCGATGGAACGAATTCCTACACTGTAACAACATCAAGCAATCCATATGTGTTCGAAACGAATGTTCCCGGCACTTACGAAATAACAAGTTTAGTAGATAGTGAAGGTTGTGTAGGTAGTAATTTTGGTGAGAAGGCAGTAATCACGAATCATGATAAGCCTGTTAAAGCTGTGATATCTGTTGTTACTGGATTTACAACTTTCTGTGATGGAGAAAGTGTTACGCTTGAATCTTCAGATTCCGATTACTATTATTGGTCTGATGGACTTACAACACAACAGAATATTGTTACAGAATCGGGTAGTTATACCGTTCAGACCTACAATGCTTTTGGATGTTTGAGTGAGGTGTCAGATCCTATAGATATAACTGTTAATCAGGCACCAGAACCTAGTTTAATTGGACCTTCTTCCTTTTGTATTGGTAGTGGAAATTCAGATTATTTTACCGAAGCAGGAATGGATAATTACCAGTGGACGGTAGCTGCAGGTGGAACAATTGTATCGGGAGGAACAGCAACAGATCATACCATAAGTATTCTTTGGAATACGATTGGAAACAAAACGCTTAGTGTGAATTACGAGAATTTATTGAACTGTGCAGCAGCAACACCAACTGTTTTTGATGTGGCCGTGGGCGTATTGCCATCGGTTACGTTTTCTTGCAGCGATGTGGATAATGAAATTTGCTTAGGTGAGACAGTAACTTACACAGCAGGGGGTGGAGACGAATACGAATTCTATGTGAATGGTTCTATTGTTCAAGCGCAATCAACTACAAATACATATGTCACAAATAGTTTACTAGATGGAGATGATGTTTCGGTAAAAGTTGTGGATATTTCTTCTGGTTGTTACGATGAACAAAATCTTTTTATTATTGTAAATACGCCTTCAGTATCGGCTACAGCCATTGATGTTGCTAACAATGGAACTTGTGTTGGAAGTACGAAGACACTAACGCCAATTGGAGGTACTTTAGGAATAGGCGCAAGTTGGAATTGGTATTCTGAGGCTGCTTGTACCAATCTCCTATACACGGGAACTTCTTTTGATGTAGATCCTGCTGTAGATACCCAATATTGGTTACGCGCCGAAGGTTCTTGTGGTACAACAGCAACGGTTAATCAAAATGTAATTGTTGCAACACCTCCTCAACCAAAGGGAATTTATCATGAGTAAGGTATTGAATTAGAATATATAATTAATAACCCATCTGTGTATTTCATAGATGGGTTTTTATTTGATATTAGGTGGATAGAAATATTTTAAACGAGAGCCATTTATGAAGGGAATAATCCCTAATCCCTCAAACTATTAATGCATGAGCTTGAGTTGCAAGCAATCATTCGCTGCATATCTTGTTTTTTTAGAAGCTTAATTTCTTTTCCTTCGGCTTGTATAAAACCATTGTTGTGGAGGTTTCTTATTTCGCGGGTAAGGGAAGGGCGGTTTACACCAAAATGATGTGCCAACTCACTTTGCGATTTTTTAATTGTGAGGGTATCGGAGTTTTGATCCTTCGATAAACGAAGCAGGTAAACAAAGAGTTTTTCTTTTAGGGTTCGGAGCGAGAAGCAGGAAATTTTGTTGTGTAGAAAATGCGTTCGTTCGGCTACTTTTTCCATATAATTCTGAAAGAAAAGCTGATTGGTTTGCATCAAGTTCATGACTTCAGTTTTTTCTATTTGCAGAATTTTTAGATTTGTTTTAGCAAGAATATCTAAAGGATATTCTAAATCTTTACCAAACACCAAGGCGCTTGCTAAGGCCATTGGTGCCTTTTGCTCGGTTAAGTGAAAAACCTTGCCATTTTCGTCGGTAACTTCACCATAAACCTCGCCTTCTACAAGTATGAACAGACTTTTTAAGTAGCTGTCTTTTTTAATTAAATAGTCGCCTTTTGCATAGGTTTTAAAAGTATAGTTAATCTTACTTAGTAGTTCTGCTACCGAAGTTTCACTCATGCCATTAAAAAGAGTGCAAGCTGAAATTTGTTTTAAATCTTCCATTCTATTTTGCTCTTGGTACCATATGGTACCGTTTTTCTAATCTGAAAGCCAGATCTTTGTTAAAGTACAAAAAAATAAAAGAGAAAGTATAGATCGCCACTTATTGAATATATCACGACAGTGGCAGGTAAAAAAGGAGTTGATTATGACGATAGCAAAAGTTTGGATTGAGGATGGCTGTATTGCCTGTGGTATTTGTGAGGAGATTTGTCCTGAGGTTTTTGTGGTAGATAGCGAATCTAGTGTAAAATTGAATGTAGATTTTAATACATATGCATCGGGAATTAAGGATGCTGCGGATGCATGTCCAGTGGAGGTAATTAAATACGAATAAGCTAAGGCTGGAAACAAAATTGGCCCTTGTAACATATGTTACTGTTTTAGAGCTTTGAAAGCTCGATATTTACCAATGGAAATAATAAAAACAAGTTAAAATACTTAATCATGGAGATAAAAAAGATATTTGAAGCGGAGTCGTTTGTAAACGGTCATGGTGTTGAAGCCAGAAAGTTTCATCAAGATGAATATATGATGATGGTGCATTTAAATTTGAATCCAGGTGATACTATTGCTAAACATGCTGCACCTCTTGATGTTCGGTTTTTGGTTTTGGAAGGAAAGGGAATTGTTGAGATAAGAGACGAAAGCAAAGAAGTGGAAGCAAATACCCTAATCGAAAGTCCTGCAAATTGCGGACATGGCTGGAGAAACGAAAGTGATTCTGTATTGCGAATTGTTGTGATGAAAATGCAAGCTTCTACTAAAAAATAAAGGGAAGATAAACGACATATAATTGATTCCATCTACAATCTTTGTAGGTGGAATTTTATTTTTAACAAACTTTAAGCCTACCATTACTCATATTTGTGATTTATCATGTTCTGTGCCTTTATATTTTTTTATATTTGTTAGACCCTATGCCATTAATGTCGACGAAGAGATGTAATTGGTACTAATAAATTTAATTTAAAGATATAAGCATATGAGTTTTTTCCAAAATAACGATAACGGCCCAAAAACAAGTTACACAGCTCTAGAGCTAATGAATGAATTAGAAAAACGTGATGATATTTTGCTGATTGACGTTCGTGAGCCTCATGAACTGGCTAAGGATGGTATTGCAAATGCAATGCACGTTCCAATGGACGAAATTCAAAATAAACTTCCTCTTTTACCAAAGGATAAGGATCTAATTATCTTTTGTCATTTAGGTTTTAGAAGCAAGCAGGTGAGAAACTTTTTGCATAAAGTAGGCTATCACAAAACTGCTCACTTAAAAGGAGGCTTGTACAGTTGGAATCGTGAATTAAAACGACAAGCAAAACAAACTGCTGAAGTTTAAGAGGTAAAATCCGTAAAGAAATAGAAAAAGCTCAATGACCTAGGTTGTTGAGCTTTTTGCATGAAATAGTATAGCTCTTAAACGAACTTCTCTCGTTTTTGCAGATTAATCAAACTCCAAAGAATGGAGATGATTGATCCCACAATCAGCATCATTCTGTTTTGATAGAGTACATTTTGCCAAATGGCATAACTCATATTGCCAGGTACATCAAAAGGATTTAAGAAAATGTTCCACTTGCTCGATTGCAGAGGTTCTGCCAGAATCAGAAATACCAGACCAATAATCACCATAACAACTGCTGCACCACTGGCATTTTTAAGTAAGGAAGCTAGTAGAAAGGCCAAGCTGGCTAAGAATAAAAGACAATACATTAGCTCGTAAACCATATGGAATACGGAGATCCGGATAACAGAAAAGACCGTAATTGAAGACATCAGACACATGATTAAGAACAATAGTAATATGCTTAAAACGAATCGTACCAAATACACTTTGTAGCGGTAGTTTGGGATGCCAAAAATAATTTCGAGCATTCGCGTATCCTTGTCGCTTTGGATGTTGAAGATAACAGGGTAGAACAAAATAAGAACACCCGGAAATATTAAAGTGCCATAGATATCTGCTTCTTCGGGGCTAGAATCTGTAAATAGCATGATACCTGTTACCATAAAATAGAAGGCAAATGCTGCAATCAGGAAATAGATGAATTTATTCGCAAAAATGATTTTCACATTGTAGCGAATAAAGTGGAGTAGTAGTATCAGTTGCTCTTTCATTTGTTGTTATTTTTTCACCAAATCCTTTACACTTTATTTTTTGTGTATCCTCTATGAGGAATCATATTCAGTTTACAAGTCTTTTTTTTTACAATCGTATAATCGCTATGCGATATTTTGTTCTTTGTGCAATCCTTCGTTTGCTTTAGTGATTAAGCCTCTTCTTTTTCGTTCAGCAAGCACAAATAGGCATCTTCCAAATTGGCTTTCGCGTTGACCGCTCCATAACCAGGATTTTCATCGGATAAACAACGAACTCGAATTTGATCCTTATCGCGCATGTGATGAATAATCACGTGTTCTGTTTTAAGGATTTCGAACTCTTCGAGTGATACGGTAAGCATCCATACTTTTTCGTCGGCAATACCTGCCATGTGTACTGGTTCACCTAGGTATTTCAGATCTCCTTTTTTCATAACCGCAACGCGATTACACGAGCTGGCTACATCCTCAATAATATGAGTTGAGAAAATAACAATACGATCCTTACTCAATTCTACCAAAAGGTTTCTGAAACGAATGCGTTCACGAGGATCGAGACCTGCTGTAGGCTCATCTACCACCAATATTCGAGGCAGATGAAGAAGAATCTGTGCAATACCTATTCGCTGTTTCATACCGCCCGAGAAAGAACCAATTTTATTGTCTTTTTGATCGATCATGTGAACGGCTTTCAATACATATTCCACACGCTCCATTCTTTCTTTATTGTTGTTCAGTTTTTTTAGAATTCCCATGTAGTTCAAGAAATCCCATGCGCTCATATTTTCGTACATTCCGAACTCCTGAGGCAGATAGCCAATTAAACCTTGTAATTCTTCACGTTTTTCGCGTACATCAATACCGTTGATGGAAATTTGACCGTAGCTTTGCTCCAAAATACCGCAAATAATACGCATTAGAGTCGATTTACCGGCGCCATTAGGTCCAAGCAGACCAAACATACCGTTGTCAATGTCGAAGGATACTCCTTTAACCGCTTTAAATGGAATTTTCTTTTTTCCGATAATTGGGATGATTAAAACAAAACGATAGAAGATTTTTCGAATACCGCTAAAACTACCTTTAATACGGTTGATGTTTATTTTTTCACGATAGATTTTATCTGATGATATTTTTATCAGTAAAGCCAAATACCAGAAAACAGCTATGGGTGAAAGTAAACCAATTAATTCGTATTTCTGATAGAAAAATGCCATTACCAATAATGGCATTAGCCAGTAAATAATTTTGTGCAGAATGTTGATGAAAATTCTTGCAAATTTGTTTCTTTTTTCCTTTTGCTGGTGTTTTTTATACTCAATAATTGGAGCCATAAAAAACAAAAGCATAATTTGGAAAGGAATGGACAAGGCTAGCAACCAGTATTCATTTTCGAGATGGATGTAGATGAAAAAGAAGATGAAAGCAACCAATGGCAATTGCCAGATTAAACCTCCAAAATCGCGAATTGTTGAATAGGAATGCTTTAAGCCGAGGCGTTCTCGTATTTTAAGTCCGGATTTCCATTCGCGTGCAAATCTGTTATCCCATTCGTAAATTTTAACCAGGTTTCTGATTTCAATATGCAAAGGTTCGTCAGGAGCAATAAGCTCTTCGTTGGCCTTTCGTAAACTGGCTGATATAAAATAGATACAAGCTGGTACAGACAGAAGCAAAACAAGAAAATCAATAATCTGCCAAATTTTACTATCCACCTCGGTGTAAATAAAATAGGTGCCACCCAACCAAATGGAAGCTTGTAAAATCTTAATCCATGTTTTCTGGCCTTGTATCCAGTCTAAACTTGTGCGTAAACCAGTATACAAGGTTGGAATAAACACCAAGGTTAGCACGGTACTTAAACTTAAACCTCCGATTACGGTTATGGCAAATGGCACACCAATTTGAGTTACATATTCAGCCCTTCCCAGTGCCAATGGCATAAGGGCAATTATAGTTGTTATAGCTGTAATTAGGATAGGGCGAATACGTGCTAAACCTGCCATAATGAGGGCGCGAGATTCTCTGTATCCACGCTTCTGTAAGACATTGGAATAGTCAATCATGATAATGCCGTTATTGACGACAATTCCCAGAAGTATGATAAAACCAGTAAACACATTGGCATTGATAAGTGATGTTCCAGTTAAGATAAGAGCCAGTAAGGAGCCAATGGCTGCCATTGGAATAGAAAACATCATGACAATAGGCATGGTAAAGGACTCGAATACCGAAGCCAGAATCATAAAGATTAGTATGAAAGCCATCAAAAATAGAAAGCCAAATTCGCCCAATGTATCTTCCTCGTGTACCACTTCAAGGGCAATACCAGAAGGTAGGTTCAGACGCTCCACAAGTTCATCTATTTCGACTCTTGCCGCGGTTAAAAGATCCTTGTCGTCGTTAACTTCATCGATAAACTGGTATTCTACTTCCAGATGTTTTTCCTGATTGGTTCGTTTAATCGTAGATAGACCATCGGTGAAATTGAGATTACTGATATTCTGTAATTCAAATTCAGCCCCCTGATTGCCTTTAACTCTAAGCCTTCTCAGGTCTTTCGCATCGCGGGTTTCTTTTTCAGTTTCACCCTGTGTCTTGATAATAATATCGTACTCATCAGTACCATGCTTGAACTTAACACCACTGGAGAATTCTTTTTGAAATGAATTTAATTCCGATAAAACAGAATTGACAGGAATATCATAGATCGCCATAATCTGCTTATCCAGTTCCAGCAGCATCTCAGGACGTTTATTGGGTACCTTAACCGATACGTTTTTGATGGATGATAGCTGTTCCACGTAATATTGAATATCATCAGACAAGTCTAACATCTTATCGAAATCCTGACCTTTGATAACAAGCTTTTCTTTTTGTGTACCAAGTCCTAACATACTCATAAAGGGATTGTCACCACCAAAATCGCCACCACCGCCACCAAAGCGACGGGCTTTTGCTGGTGGTTCCCAGCTAAATGATGCCCTTGGCAGATCGTTTAATTGTTCCAGAATGTTTTTCTTAATCCCAGGAACGGAAAGATTTTGTATATCGCGATAATCATCTACCAAACTAATGGTTAAAACGGCTTCCTCTTCATACACTTGACTGGTGATATCCTTTTTTTCGGGTAAGGAATCGAGCTTTTTTTCTACCTGTTTTATGAATAAATCGGTATTGTCGAGCGTAGTTCCTCCAGGTAAGGTTACGTAAAGGTTAAGGTCTTTTGTTTCCGTTTCCTCTGTGGTAATCATGCTAAGACCTAAGCTGATTAAAAGCGTAACGAAAAAGAGTCCTAAAGCGCCTAAAATGGTTCTGCCCGGGAATCGCATACAGGATTTTAATAAAACCATATACACCTGAACGAGTCGGTTATGATAGGCGATATTCTCAAAATTAACTTCTCTTATTTTTCCTTTGCGTTTAAGAAAAGAGTGGGTAATCATAGGGATTAAAAGCAGGGCAACAACCAATGAAACCAAGAGTGTTGAAATAATGGATACCCCAATATGTTTCCCCAAGAGCCCTACCATGAAGTTTGTTGAGAATAGGAAGGGCAAAAATACGGTAATAGTCGTTAGTGTTGCTGCAAAGATCGAACGCCAAACCTCTCTGGTTCCTTGAATTACAGCAGTGTCCGGATCAATTTTTTTAGCCGCCAGCCTATATATGTTTTCGAGGACGACGATACTATTGTCGAGAAGCATACCAATGGCAAGCGCCATACCCAATAGAGTTAGGGTATTAATGCTAATATCGTAGGCATAGAAAAAGTTAAAGGCTGTATACACAGAGATTGGAATAGCTAAAGCAATAGCCACAACCAAGCGGATATTTTTTAGGAAGATCCAAAGAATAAAAATGGCGAGTATACCGCCCACAAGGGCCAATTCGATGATGAGATCGATATTGGTTTTCATGGTTTCGGCGGTATTGGACTGAACGACGATGCTAACATCTTTACTTTCTAACTCTTTATTCAGATCCTCAATTTTTTCGATCACATTATCCGACAAGTCAATGATGTTTGACTGAGCATCACGAGTCAACTGTATGGTAACAGCTTCTTTGCCATTAACGCGACTATAAGATTTTTGTTCTTTTACACCAAAACGAATATCAGCAATATCTTTCAGTTTTATCTTGCCTTCTTCCTTTACGACCAATTCATGTATGTCTGTTATATCCGTGAATTCAGATACCACATTTACAAAATGCATTTGGTTGTTTTCAACAACTTTACCAGCAAAATCTCTCTTATTATTGTTTTGATTTAGAGCAGATCTTACTTGGGAAGGACTGATGCCATAGCTTTTGCACACATCATCGCGTAGTAGGATCTCAATGGACTTTTCACGTCCACCAAAAATGGCTGTATTAGCAATACCATCAATGCTTTTAATCTTTTCGATGATTTCATTTTCGGCAACTTGTCTTACTCTGTCAACACCACCACTACCACGCACCTGCAGATTCATAAACATGTTGCTCAATTGTTCTAAGTCGAACTTGACAACCTGAACGAAAAATTCTTGAGGAAGATCTTTTTTGGCCTGTTCTACTTTTTCGGTCAGTTTGAGATAGGCGTATTTTGTATTGGTTCCTTGTTCGAAGGAAATTTCGATACGACCACTTTGCTGCCCAGCTGTAGATGATATTTTCTCAACGCCTTCAAGACCTCCCACGACTCCTTCGAGAGGAATAATGGCCTGGTTTTCCATATAGCGGGGATCCACTTCCTGGCTTGCATTGATTTGTACAAAGAGCATAGGAAGTTGAGCATTGGGAATCAGTTCCACCGGAAGTTGCTTGTAGGAGAAATACCCCAACATGCTAAGTCCGGTAAAGAGCATTGCGATTAAAACCTTGCGTTTTATAATGAAATTCATGTATTTCAGTTTAAGCTTTTTTACTTAGATTTCTCTTTTGAAAGAGACTTTTGGTCATTTATTCTTTGCTATATTTTGCTCTTTTTGTTCTCAATTGAGACAGATAAGTTTGCATGTTATCGAATACATAGTAAACACATGGAATAACCACCAATGTTAGTAATGTTGAGGTAATCAAACCTGCAATAACAGCAATGGCCATTGGCGCTCTTAAGGCGGCACTTTCTCCAAAACCAATGGTCAATGGCAATAAGGCCAAAATGGTTGTAATACTGGTCATGATAATAGGTCGAATCCTGTTTTCACCAGCCATCACAATTGAATCGAGTAAGGTATTGCCCTGTCGTTTAAACTGGTTAATCGCATCAACCAGAATAATGGAGTCGTTTACGGCAATACCTCCCAGCATAATAATACCGATATAGGCCATAATATTCATAGGAATACCCAAGATAAAGAAGGCCCAAACAGCACCAACTCCTGCCAACGGAATGGTCAATAGAATGGTGAATGGATGAATTAAAGACTCAAATTGAGAAGCCATAACCATATAGACCAGTACGATGGATAATATGAGGGCGAAACTTAAATTTGACAATGCCTCCTGTCTTTTTTGCTCTTCACCAATAAGGCTGATTTGGTAGCCTTGTGGTAATTCCAGATTTGCTAGCTTGGCGTTCACTTGATCTATAACCTGATCAAATGCCTTCGATCCTTGAATATCGGCAGTAATTTTACCAATACGTGTTTGGTTTCGTCTAAGCATTTGCTTAGGCGATGAGGATCGTTTAATCTCGGCAACTTCGTATAATGGAATTTGAGCATCGCCACTTTTAATTAAAATGGTATTCAGTTCTGATAGACTCTTTTCAGGGAGTTGTATATGAATATCGTTCATTTCTCCCCCTTGTTCGAATTTACCTGCTTTTTTACCCATCAGAATGTCCTTAAGCTGATTGGTAATGGTTTGGGTGTTTAGATTAAATAAACCGGCTTTATATGGGTCGATAACAACATCAACTTCAGGAGCTCCTTCTTCAATATTGGTCGTTACATTCGTTAAATCGGATAATTGACTAAGGCGTTCCTTAATCTGATTTGACAAGTCTTCCAAAACCTGCATGTCTTTTCCTTTCACCTCAACTGCAATAGGTGCATTTTCGGTTCCTATGGTCGATTGTAGAGCGGTTTCGTCACGTACAATTGTAATATCCGCATTGGGAATGTCAGAGATTAGCACACCAACATGATTCAGAATCGCTTCAGATTGAGCCAGGTATTCACTTTTAAGTCGAACTTTAATATTGGCTGTATTTTCGTTCTGGAACACTGATTTACTTGTAGATGAACTGGCACCTGGACCGATTTGACTGTAAATCGTTTCAAACTGATTGCCCATTGACTGTCGTAACATGGATTCAATTGCAATAACAGTTTGAGCTGTTCTTTCAAGTTGCGTGCCCTCTTTTAATTCAATATCCAGGCTGAATTCTCCAATGCCACTTTTGGGCAGGTATTCATTTCCAACATAGGGAAGAATAAGGCCAGTAATTACGATTAAAACACATCCAGCACCAATCACCAAACTTCTTTTGTTTAGGATTTTGGCAAGCATTGTTCCATACCAAGCAATCTTAACCGATTTGAACTTGATGTTTTTCCCTTTGCCTTTATAAGCAAAATTAAAAAGCATGGGTATCATCAGGATCGCAACAAATAAAGAGGCTATAAGCGAGAAAGCAACCGTCCATGCCTGATCCTTAAATAAGGCACCTGAGGCACCATGCATATAAACGATAGGAAGGAATACAACAATAGTTGTTAGAGTTGAAGCAACAATGGCTCCACCGACTTCAGAAGTTCCCTCAATGGCCGCTTCCTTAACGGAAAGACCCAATTCCATTTTCCGGAAAATATTTTCGATAACCACAATGGCATTGTCAACGAGCATTCCTGCTCCAAGAGCCAAGCCACCCAAAGTCATAATATTTAAACTAAGACCATTAAAATACATGAGGTTAAATGTGGCAATAATAGAAACGGGAATGGCAAAACTTACAATAGCTGTAACCTTAACTCTTCGCAGAAAAACAAAAAGTACAAAAATGGCGATAAGCACACCAAGTAGTGCTGTTTCCTGCACTTCGTCAATGGCTTTCTGAATAAATTGGCCCTGATTTTGAACCGTGATAAATTGGTAGCCAGGCAAAGCTTTCTTGATGGATACCATGGTTTTTTCGAAGTCTTCTACCGCCTGAACGGTATTCGATCCTGTTTCCTTATAAATGGATAATCCGACACAACGGATTCCATTAATTCTGACAATATTCTGAGCTTTCTTAGCTACAAAACTCACTTTGGCCACATCTTTTAAAAGGATAGGCACCTTACCTTTTACAAGTGCTTGTTTATTGCCATTTGTTGCCTGTGCAGTACCTGATGGCTTTTCCTGTTTTGTGCCAACAATTACATTTTCAATTTCCTGAGTGTTTCGTATTAAACCGGCACCTTTTATAATATACTTGGTTCCCATTTCCACTATACTTCCACCCGAAACATTCTGGTTGAGGCTTTGTATTTTTTGTACAATTTGGTCGATGGTAATTTGGTGTGCATCCAGTAAATATTGATCAGTTTCTATGCGAATTTCTTTTTCTTGAGAGCCTGTAAGTTCAACTTCTGCAATACCTTTTAATCGAATCAGTTCATTACGAATATAGTTTTCGCCAATTTTTCTTAACTCGTTCATGTCCTGAATTTCAGGATGAAGCATACCTACGATTAGAATGGGTGAGGCATTGGGATCGTGTTGGGTAATGGTGAATTCATCAATTTCAGAATTCTGACTATACGAAGAAAGGGCTTTCTGCAGATCAAGAAAGGCTTCGTCCATATCGCTACCCCATGTGTATTCAACGGTAAGTCTTGCTGATCCGACCATACAAACGGATGAAACCTGACTGACACCTTTTTGTCGAATGGTTTGTGCTTCGATGCTCTCAATAAACTGTTTCTCTATCTCCTCAGGAGGACGTTCCCCTGCTTTAATTTCCACAAATATGCGAGGCGCATTCATTTCAGGAAACAGGTCAACATTTAACTTGCCAAGTGAAACGTATCCTAAAAGCAATATCGCCATTACAATCATGGATACTGTCACGGGGTAGTTGACTGAAAATTGTGTTATTTTCTTCATATTAAAAGCAATTAATTATTGTATGATAGAGGCTACCATTTTAAATTGGATGTGAATTGAAATAGTTGTGTAAATTATTTCACCACTTTAATCTTCGATCTGTTTCTTAAAGTTTCAAATCCTTTAATAACCAATCGATCCTTCTCTTCTAATCCTGAAATAATTTGAACTTCTTTAGGATTTTCCAAGCCGAACTGAATATTTCTTTCTTCGGCCAGGCCTTTGTTCACAACAAAAACAATATTCCCGGATTGTTTGTTCAAGATGATATCCTTAGGAATAACGATAGCCTTATCAGCTTTAGCAACGATAATTTCACCTTTTGCAAACATACCCGGGCGTAACAATAATTTTGAGTTGTTGATGTTCACAACGGCTTTGAATGATCTTGTATCCGCATTAATTGCAGGAGAGATCTGTGCCAGCACAGCATTTAAAGTATCCCCGGGAATGGTATAATTAACAATCTTAACTTTTTGCCCCTTTTTAACCGATGTGATATTCTTTTCAGCCAGATTGATTTCCATATGTAATCTACTGTAATCCATAATAGCTAGCACAGGAGAAGCGGCATCAATTCGGGTGTTTTGAGTGTAGTAATTCAGGTTTGTAATTGTACCTGAAAAAGGCGCTTTAATTTTTAACTTGGCTAAGCGATATAAAGCATCTTCGTAGGCATATTTTGAATTGATCAACTCAATTTCCGATTTCTTCACGTCTGAAAGTGTTACGCCACCTTTTTTATACAAAGATTGTTGCTTCTCATAGTTTTGCTGAGAAATTTGTAGACTCAACTCCTGAGATTTGATTTTAATGTTGTTTTCGTATTCCTTGTCTTCCAGAACGATAACTGTTGTTCCTTCGCTAACGTAATCGCCTAAGGCAAATTTGCGACCTGTTTTTGGATTGATTTGCAAATGGTATTTTCCAGCTACGTCACTTTTTAGAGCAACTGTTTTGATCGGATTGACTGTACCCGTTGTGCTGATAAATTTCTCGATGCTTTTACTTGCAACTTCTTTTACAGATACTTGTACGGCAATATCTTTGTTTAGGTCTGTAGCCTTATCGTCACAAGATGCCAATAAGCTTAAACTAAGAATAAAAATGGCGATTCGTTTCATTGTTATGAGGTTTGTATGGTGTATCATGATTGAAATAGGATTAGTTTTTGATCAAGTTATCTTGTAATTCCTGTGGGACAAAAGATCTGTTGTTTTCGAAATCCCAGAGCGATTGAATTTTCAGGTTAAGTAACTCCAACTTGTAGCTAATAAGCGAATTTGCCAGAGTCATCTTCTTTTCAGAAAGTTGATTTTGAAAGCGTTCCAAATCGATACTGGTTAGATCCCCGTTTTTGTAACGTTCTAAATTGATATCGTAGGTACGTTCTGCATTTTTCTGATTCTGTTCTGCAATTTCAATTTGTTGTATCTGATTTTTTAAATTTCTGTAGATCTTTCTAATATTGATTGTAATATTATTCTTCAAACTATTCATGTCTATTTCACGACTTTCAATTTCCAGTTCAGCAGTTCTAATTTGGGCTTTCCTTTCACCCCAATCAAAAATTGGAATTGAAAAAGTGATGCCAGCACGTGGACTTTTTGTAGGCTTGTCGTAAACATCAGCTAGCTTTTCATTGTTTCCCATAATACCAATCGAAAGGCTTACATTTCCTTTAAATTCGTTTATCGAAGAGGTTTGTATCAAATCAAACTTAGCATTATTTAAATCGATTTGTTTTTGAGTCAATTCCAGTCTTTGGCTTAAACCATTTTGAATGGCTTTTTCAAGATCAACGATCACAGGAATATATTTGATGTCGGTACTTACGGCTACGTCTTCGTATAAAGAGATTCCCAGAAGCAGTTTAAATTGATCTTTTGCATTTTCAAGATCAACGCGTTTGTTGTCCAGATTCGATTGGCTGGTAGAAAAATTCAGTTCTGCCTGATAAAGTTCTTCCTTAGCCGATAAGCCACCTTCAACCTTACTGATAATAATATCTTTACTTACTTTTTGATTTTCAAACTCCTCTTCGGCAATTTTTAGGGCCATTTGTTTTTGGTAGATTGAATAAAAAGCTTCATTCACTTGTCTTTCTATATTCAACATTTCTATGGAGTAGGATAGGGTCGCATTTTCCAGGTTTAACTCATTCCGAGTTAAATCCATCTTGGTTTTATTATATGTAAACAGCGGCTGATCGTATTGCAAATACAGTGAGTTGTTAAAACCCGAGTAATTGGAATTACTAGCTTCAGAGTAATTGTCTTGATATCCAAACTCATTTTGCAGGGATAATCTACCATCTGTTAACTTTATTGGTTGCAAAACTGTAAAGGTTCCCCCTGCTCCCTTATTTTCGGAGGTGTTCCATTTAGAAAAATATTCGTCGTATGATTCTGTTTTGTTGTAGGATATCGGCATAAAATCAAAAGAAAATTGAGATCGTAAAGAAGCCAATCGGGCATTCAATCGCTCCTTGTTTTGCTCCATATTGATTTTTGATTTTTTAATGTCCGGACTGTTTGAAAAGGCTATTAAAAGAGCTTCATCCAGTGTAATTTTCTTTTGAGCTTGAGCGTAAAAAGAACTGAGTAGAATCACTCCGACAAATACGAATATTCTCATCAATTTTAATTGTGTTTTTGTTTTAGTCATGCCTTATCTTGTTTATATATTTTACTTGTTTTCGACCCATTTAATTGCATCTGCAAAAAGATAGGCACCTCGGGATTTATTATTTAATTCAACTTTTGAAGTTCCAGGTGTAATGAAATAGGTACCTAAATAATTCCACCCATTTTCCAGCTCCTGATCACTTTTATTGACCTCTTCAAATCCTGATTCGTGATATATTTTGAAATTGTAGTCTGTCTTTTTTTGTTGTCTTCTTCGACTCCATCCTTTTACTTTTTCGATATGGCAGAAAACATCGTAATAGGCTGGCTTTTTAAGTTCTGCTTTCCAGGAAGCTGAACGATCGCCTTGTCCGGATTTTGTAAAGAATGCCGAACGGACATATTTGCCAAAGAAACCAGATCGAAGTACATTCTTCCATTCATTGGGTGGTCTCCATGTTCGTAAACGTGAGTATTCGTGAGTTGAAACGCGTTTATCATCCAACCATTGCTTCAGATAACTTTTATTGGACACCTGTACATATTCAAAGCCTTTATCTTCGTTGTCAACAACAAATTCGTTATCGGCAAGAATGCCTTCAAATACCTCAGAATTTCTCACTTCATTAAAGAAACCAGTCTTTTTCGTTTCAGAAAAAGTACTGAAATCGTAAACCAAACTATTGGGTAAATTTTCTGATATATGTGTCGAGATGTTCATTCTGCTGGGTTGAGTAGAAAAAACAAAACCGACTTCACGAGCTGAATGTGCAGGTACAAAAATAGTTTTTGAGAAATCAGGTTTTTCATCATCCTGATTTCTACGGTTTCTTCTTCTATTTTGATTTTTTAGTTCAACGCTTACCGACACCATACCATCGGAAGATTCCGGATTTGAAATTTTGTAGCGAATTTGATATTTAATATGATCGCCTTCCTTGACTTTATATGTTTTCAAATCTTTAATTAAGAAACCTGGTAGCTTATTGGTTGTGTACCAGTTTTTCACATCTTTTTCTATCGATTCATCCTTTAGTGTTAAAAGCAAACTATCGAAACTTTGGAAACTGAATTTCTGATGTTGATTCTCCTTGATGTATTTTTTTAGTAAGGAATTGAACGCTTCTTCACCATATCGAGATTTAAGTAAGGAGAACAGATGAATACCTTTAGCTTTGAAAATATCATTCAAGTAAATTTGTTCATCATTATCATCGCTTAATTTTAAGCCTTTTTTGGTAATCTCTAGTAAGGATGATTTCTTTAATTCCAGATTAATGCGTTCTTCTTTACTTATACCATCGAATCGCCATCGGGAGTATGATTGCGATGTGGTATTCTTCTCTTTTAAGTAAACGCCTAAAGCCGTATTTAATGCCGGATAATCCCTCGAACTTAATTGAGTTGAATAGCCATAATAGTTTGGGAATGGCGAATAGGTATTTCGGTCAACACTTTTGAATTGATACCATTCGGTTGATGGTGGCATGAAATTACCACGCACAAATCGTTTGAAGATTCTCGCCTGTAGCTCTTCATCCGAAACTTCTTCGTTATCACGTTTCATTCGTTTTTCGAAGCGTTTTTTTCTCCTTTTGAAATCTGTTTCTTCCATTATTACCCCTTTTTCAGGATAAAAAATGATTTCAGGCTGAACGGCATCACTACTAATTGACCAAATGTGTTTGTCAAGAGCAAATTGAATGGGAACTTCGGCTAAAGCGAATCGTTTAAACGGATATTCCAGATTTATTTTACTTTCGAATTCAGTTTTCAATTCTCGGATTAAGGCTGGTAAACTATCTTGAATTACATCAAAATGCTTCAAGTAAAACTCATTTCCACGCATTGCATAGATGGAATATTCAATTGAATCAACCTCAATGCTATGCTTTAAATAGTCTCCAATTAGCAAACTAATTTTAGGCAAGGCTGCTTCTGGTTTAAATTCAAAAATTCCATCTTCAATTTTAGTTACTTCTCCTTGCGAAACAGCTGTTAGATTATCTGTCGTTTGAATTTTCAAGCTGAAGTTTGTGAAATCAGGAGAATGCAAAGCGGGTTGGTCGGAAGCATATCCAACGCCCGAAGTAGGGTACCATAAAGCATCGCTGATTAAACAAACAAAATTCTCTTGTAAGTAGGAATATCGTTTTCGAATGCGAAACATCTCAGCCGTAAAATTGTCTTTAGTAAGCTCGGGATTTAAGTCTAAAAAATGCGTTCTCTCATCTATTGAACCGCTATAGAAGATTTCTAATATTGTATTCTCATTTTTCTGTAAGGATTTATTTGGCAATATTTTCAACAAGTGTGTTTCTCGTAAAAATTTAAGCTCATTACCTTCTTGAAAAATTGAATTGACAGTAAGTTTTGGGTTCAGACTAAAAAGAAGTGTGTCTAAATTTGAACCAGAACTGTTACGCAGATCCAATTCTGTCTTTACGGATATTGAATCACCCAAATGGTTTAGTTCAATATGGCAACTTATTATATCTGTCTTAGGATAAGATACATATTGGTTGTTTAAAGCTATGATGCCTTCTCTAAATTCTAGTTTGTCTGTTTTTAGATCAATGTATTTTTTCGTCAAAAATCCACCTATGGAAAAAGAAAATATTGCCAAATAGACGGGGAGTGAAACAAATCTTTTCGATTGTGGTAAGCGTTGTAGTTTATAAATTGTAAGAAAGATCAACCCGATTCCAAAGAATAAATAAATCCCTCTGTGAATGGCGACTTCTGCTAGGTTTCCAAATCCTCCAATTGTTGAATTCATCATGGGAACCTTATAGGCAATATAGTCGAAGAGGTGATAAAATTTCGTATTCAGGTAGAAAATGGTCAGCGCAATATATCCCAAAAGAACGATGAAGGTGATGGCCTGATTCTTTAATGTGATCATTAAGAAAAATGCCAAGCCCAGAATGTAAACTAAGGTAGGTATCGATATGAGTAATGGATAGTAAAAAACAATCCAAGCATTTTGTGAAGATTCATTGCTCAAAAATGAAAAGCCAATTCCCATAAGTAAGATCAGGACATTGAGAATGATAAAAACAGAGATGATTCCAAAGGATTTACCCAATATATATTCACTATTGGTCATCGATCGGGCGTAGATCACCTCAATAGTATCATTTTTGCTATCTTGTTTTAAAAATTCAGAAGCTAGAAAAACAGCTACAATGGCCTGTCCTAAATTCAATAAGATTAAGTTGGCATAGGGTATAGCAGCTGGTAGAGCACGGTATATCCAAGGTGCACCGCTATCTTCAAGGAAGGCAGCAACATTAAATATGCCGATGAAAAGGATGGATAAGCCAGCAAAAATCCTGAAAAACCAGGATCGAAGTAGGGTTCTGGTTTCAAATTTAGCTACTGTGCGTATGGTGTGAAGTGAGATCATATATATGACTTGCTAAATGAGTTCTGAAGATTTTTCCATGAAATAGACATAGGCATGTTCAAGATTGGGCTCAATCTCTATGGCATTATTGAGTTGACTACCGTCTCCAATTAGTTGAATATCCCAACCGTCTTGTGTTGGAATGGTAGAAACCACTGCATATTTATCTTTGATTAAATCATATTCGTAGCCAGAGGCGCTAGCTTGCCATACATGGCCCCGGGATTTTTCAATAAGTGCTTCGGGTGTGCCTTTAAATTCGAGCTTCCCATTGTTGAGTAGGGCCAGATTGTTGCAGACACTGGATATATCACCAACGATATGAGTAGATAGAATAATACTGACGTCCTGTTGGCTGATTTCAGATAAAATATTTCGGAATCGAATCCTTTCTTCAGGATCGAGTCCTGTTGTAGGCTCATCGACCACAATAATTTTAGGGTCACTAATCAATGTCTGAGCAATACCTAATCGACGTTTCATACCGCCGGAAAGTTTGTTGGCATCTCGTTCTCTAACATCGAAAAGTCCAACTTTTTCAAGCCACTCATCAACCTTTTTTCTTCTAACTTGTTTACTCTTTATACCAGCTAGAGAGGCAGCATAATCGAGAAACTCCCAGGTTTTTAATTTGGAGAAGAAACGAAAATCCTGAGGTAAGTAGCCAAGTATGCTTCTTATCTCTTTTCGGTTTTTATGCAGATCATACGAGTTGAAGCTAGCTGTTCCGGTTGAGGGCTCCATTAGGGTAACCAGAATTCTCATAAGGCTTGATTTTCCGGCTCCATTGGGACCCAGTAAGCCAAACATACCATTTCCTATCTCCAGATTGATATTGTCGAGTGCTTTCTTTCCGTTCGGGTAAATCTTGCTGAGTTCATTTATGTTGATCTGCATCTGTTTGGTTATTTCAATTTGTAATGGAACTTAGCTGAAAAATAGCTAGGGTAAATAATTTGACTCACTACCAAATGTACAATTTATGGCAAATATTTACTGTTCATTAGACTGTTTTTCGATGAAGACTGTTCTTTACATGTTCTACATGATGTATGAGACAAGAAATAGGCAGAATAGGTTACACATTTAAGCGATTTATTAATTATTATTTAAGCTTAGTATCGTAAATAGGTTTGTTTTTGATTTTATTATTTTCTTATCTTTAGTTTTGATTCATAACTAATTGGTAAAGACGTGAGCTTGAGTTTTAAAAAAGATCCATCGGATAAAGTAGATTTTACTCCTTTGGAATTGGTGCAGGAAATGGAGAAGAGAAAGGATTTACTAATGCTTGATGTTCGGGAACCTACGGAAATACAAATTTGTCATTTGGAGAATGCAATGCATGTACCAATGGGACAAATACCTTCTAAAATAGATGATTTGCCTAGGAACAAAGACTTGGTTGTGTTTTGTCACATGGGCGTTCGAAGCAAACAGGTGATGCATTACTTACGGAAAAATGGTTTTACTCGTGTTTTCAACCTAAAAGGTGGAATTGATCGTTGGTCTATTGAGGTAGATGCGAAAGTTCAGCGTTATCGATAGAAGCTTATTCTACTTCAAAACTAATTTTCCCATATCGTTTTCCATTAATTTGAATTTCGATTTCGTGAAGACCAGCATAGTATTTTCTTGTGCTTATTGGTTTAAAAGATATTTTCTTCTTAAAAAGTAATTGGCCATTAGCAGGAATTGATTTTTTAGAAAGCTTGAAAACTTTTGGTGCTGTTTTACCATTTGCCTTTGTATAGTGCAGAACAAAATCAATCATTAAATTTTGTTCTTTTGGTGCTAAGGATTGAATTTCGAATGAAAATTCATTTTCGTCACCTAGTTTACATCTCAACTTTTGAACACAAAAGTTTACCACATCTATTTTTATATTTTGAGGGTATCCTAATAATTCAAGTGCTCTAGGATGTCCTTGTTTTAATAGTGTTCTAGAAGCATGACTAATGATCCATTTTGTGTCTTTGTTGTCGATTTTATTCCACCGGGTTAAAATTTCAACTACTAAATCAGGATGATCTTTGGCAATATCATTTAGATTATTCGCTACGGAACGACGCACATATAACTCCTTGTCTTCTTTTAATTTTTCAAGTAACTCTATTACTGGAGCAGGATTTTTCTGAAATTCTTTTAAGGGAGAAGCCCAAGGAAGTTTTGGACGAGTACCTTCTGAAACTAACCTGCGAACATGTACATTTTTATCTGTTGTCCATTTATGCAGGTGTTGAAATGTTTCCTTAGGATACTTTCTAATAAAGGGTCGAATGGCATTTTCAGATGTAAATCTTTTTGTAATTTCTAGAAGAGCATTTATAGATTGTTTATAATCTTTCTTCTTTAAACCAAATCGAGATACGTAGCCTGCAAAGGGCATGTAATAAAAGCCTTCAAACCCACTTAATTCATTCTTTTTTATTTCTTCATTAAAAGAATTTAGAATAATTTTTATTGCTTCAGGATATGATTTTGGTAGATAAGTAAAGAGTTCTTGTGTAATTAAATTAGAACGTTCCGTTAAACTAAGTGGTTCTAAATTAGGAACAATAGATGCAATAAAGGAAAGAGAATCAAAATCTTCCCAACAGATCGAAATATGGCGAGCAATATTTTCAACCAATTGTTTATTGTACACATCCTTAAATAAAAAACCTTCTTCCATAATCTACAAACAAATAGAAATAATGTTTATTTCAGACGTCCTATTTAATTTGAATTTTACTCAATAACGATATCTCGTATATAACTAATTGCTTCTCCTTTTTCAGAAATCCCTTCAATTATAAGTTCATAATTACCTGGGATATCGCCAACAGTAAAGTTTAAATTTAGACTCTTATCTTTGGTTACAAGTATGTTTGGTAACCATAACATATCAACTCTAGCATCTGGTGTCTTACGGTCAGAGACTTCTGTTTCTGTGCGAATTAATTGCTCATTAAATAAAGGTAGATGAAAGCGTTCTGTATTAATTGGTAATTCAGTTAATTCACACTTTCCTTTTTTACTAATAATGTGAACAATACCATAAAAATGAGATTTCTTGTAATAATATTCGAATGGAACAACTTCTATTCTATCCAGATCTTCTGGATTTAAATTCATTAAGTCATCTATGTTATCCATTATTAATCCATCGTACATTGGCAATGCTTTGTCAGGCATTAACATCCCAGATTCAGGGTTGAATAAAACCATAGATGCTTTTTGGTGACTATTGTACCTAATTTTAACGGTGGGAATTAACTCATGAAAGTATTCAGGAAGTGAATCAAGAGTAATGTATTTTTTAAGATCATAAGAATAGGTTGGTTTCCCAAAAAAGTTCTTTTTTGATCTATTAACTACTGTATCTTCAATTACTGAAGCAGTTTTTTGCTTGTATAATTTTCGGATGTAATAATTTTGCCATATTTTTTTAGCAAAGTTCTTGCCATCTGTGCTTGCTAGTAATGACTTATTTTTTGATATCCCTTTTTCATAGCTAAGGAATTTATTTTTTAGGGCATAGTCTATTTTAAGAGAGTCTATTTTTCTTGCCTGTATTGCAATATCATGAAATCCTTTATCAAGAGGAAGTTTGAAATAAAACTTACCATCACTGTTGGTTATATTCATATCAACATCTGCAAACTTTCCAATCTTTGAAAAATAAATTAGAGTTTGTCTTAATGAACTGTCTTGGTTGATCAATTGTCCTTCAATGATATATGCATTTTTTTCTGGGTATTGCGTTGGTGAAATTTCCTGATTAATAGGCTGTTGGGTCCAGATGGGTTGAAGATTTGTATTCGAAACCCAACTGTCTAAATTTAGATTTGAATTGATAATATCCAAATGAGAACTTACTGGATAGTCGATTAAAATATTGTTGAAATCTGTAAAATTATCACTTCTAGGAATACCTATTGGTTCTTTTAACCTTATTGATGCTGATAAGTTTAATGTATCACAAATCTTACTAAATTGAGTTAATGGAAACGATAACTCATGAGTATTTCTCGTTTTTAAGTAAAGAATTTCTTCTTTTGAATAATTACTCTTTAAAATCCCAGAATGGAAGCTTACCGAATGCAATGGTTCATTTTTTGAATCAGTTATCTTGATGGAAAGATTATTTCCTTTAAAAACATTTAAAGGAACTTCAAGATAAGATTCCGAACCGTTTAAATTCAATTGGTAAGATTTTTCTATTGAGCTTCGATCGGTTATTAAGATATTTATTTCACCTAGATTACTAGAATTCACATTAAATCTTAATTTTCGATTCAAGTCGACCAATTGTATTTCACCCTTTAATTTTTCCGTATTGATTAGATAAGGAGTATCCTTTCTGGAAATTGGTGTGAAAGAATATTTCGCATTATTAGCAGTAAGGTTTCCTGAGGTAATATCTTGTTCATTTTCATTATTGTAAAGATAGATCTCTTTGATGCTAATTAATTCAGGGTTAATTGAAGAGTTCCAATTCGTATAGGCATTTAAATAGTAAGTGCCAGATGGCAATTTATCGGAGAAATTGATTCCAGTATCACCAATTCCTTTATCAAGAAGAATTTCTTTTTGAAGAATAGATATACCTTCTCCATTTAGTAATTCTAGATAGGCAACATTACTAACATTGGATAACTTCCTTGTGTTTATATCAATATTGTATGCTTGTAGCCAGCAAGTTTCGCCAGAAACAAAGATATTTCTATTCAAGTGTAAATAGATCCGATCTATTGCGTAATTCTGAGAAAAAGAATTGTATCCTAATAAGATTAAGAATATGAAAATTGATATCGATTTGTTGCTTAATTTTGTTCTCATCTAGGGAAATTTAGAATTCTATATTGTATGATACCATCGGAATTGCTTGGCCAAATATGGATAGTTTATATCCTAAACTGCCACTTAAATCACTACGGAAATAAACCGAGTATGCATTTTTCCTACCCGTAACATTATATATACCAAATGTGAAATTAGAGTGAAAGAGTTTATCCTTTTTCAAATTTCCAATTACTCTTAGCGATAGATCTGTTCTAAAGTAGTTCGGTATACGATATTCATTTCTTTGTGAATAGTAGGATATTGGAATATCCTGAATTGTATAATGACCTATCGGAAATGTTGCAGGTCTTCCGGTGTTAAAAACAGTATTTGTTGAGAATATTAATCTTCTCGATATTTTAAAGTTAATAGCTGCTTTAATATTATGAGGTTTGTCAAAAGGAGCTCTATAATACTCCCCATTTTTAATAGAAAAGGAACCAGTCTTATCTTTTGTTTTGAAATAACTTCGAGAATAAGAGTAACTCATCGTTCCATTAATTCGACCAGATTTTTTTGTCAAACTGAATTCCAATCCATAATTTTTCCCATCTACATTAATTACTTCACTTTCAATGTTTTGTTTTAGGAATAATTGAGCTCCATCTTTATAATCTTTGGCATTTTCAATCTCTTTGTAGTAGGTTTCAAGAGAGACTTCATATGCTTTATTACCAATGTTTTTATAATATCCAAGAGAGTATTGGTCTCCTACTTGAGGTTTAAGGTATTTATTTGTTAATCGCCAAGTATCTGTTGGAGAAATAGCCATAGAATTCGTTAATAAATGGACGTTTTGTCTACTTCTATTATAGCTTAACTTTATGGCTGAACTTGTTGATAAATCATAAGAAAAATTCACTCTGAATTCCGGACCGTGGTAGTTGTTGTATAGACCACTCTTTTCTATGGAATCGCGAACTTCTGCTGTTGATGGGTCATCATTTACATACTTCATTTCGTAGCTATCTCCTAGGTTACCAAACATAGAGTAACGAATTCCTATTTCAGCTGAAAGTTTTGGAAGAGGATTAAATTTAAAACCTGTAAATAAGGCTAATTCTATTCCTTTTTCTGAATTGAAGTATTGATTTTTATATGATGATAATTCACTAAGTTTAGAAAGATCGCCTGGCTTTATTTGATAATGCTTGGCTTCATATCCAAAATTCAGTACCGAGTTATTTTCTTTTTCATTAACAAGCTGGCTTTTTATTCCCATTTCAATAACTTCATGTTTTAGCGCGAATGAGCTTTCTGGAATTTCATCACTTTCTAAAACGTAGGAATAATTTGAATAATAGGCATTGCTTAAAATTTTATTTTTTTCATTAATTCTATGTTTCCAATTGATTGAACCGATTAAGTTTTTGAAATTATACGTAGAATCTGAATGCAATTGAAAATCATCATTGCTATAATAATAGCTAAAATCTATTTGGTTTTTAGAGTTTGGTTTGTATGATAATTTACCATGTAGATCGTGAAAATTGGCTTTGCTATTATTTAGTTCTTCAGAATCAATAAGGTCTAAAATCCAATTTGAGTAAGTGAATCTAAAGGAGCTTTGAAAACTTAATTTGTTTTTAACAATTGGAGTTTCAATATAGAGTTTAGAGGTAATTGGGCTAATTCCAAGTTTACCACTAAATTTATCACTTAAGTTCTTTTGCGTTTTTAATTCATAAACCGAAGAAATTCGACCACCAAAATGATTTGGAATACTTGCTTTATATAGGTTTGCTTCTTCAATCATATCGCTATTAAAAGCTGCAAAAAATCCAAAGAAATGCGCAGGATAATAGATCGGTGCATTATCGATCAAAATCAGATTTTGATCCGCAGAGCCACCTCTAACATTAAAACCAACAGAACCCTCACCAGCACTTTCAACTCCTGCCAGCATAGTTGTGCTTTTTATAATATCTGGTTCGCCTAATGCAGAAGGAAGGTTGTTAATGTCTTCTATGTTTACAACATTAACGCCCATGCTTGTTCGTTTTACCTGATCGTCTTTTGCAATCACCTGAACTTCTCTTAGCTCTGTCGATTCTTCGATCATTTCGACATCTAAACGACCATCACCACGTATGTTTATTTTACGTGTTGTTTCCCGTAGTCCGATAAATTTATAGATAATATTATGCCTTCCTGGAGGAAGTTTTATTTCATAATATCCAGTTTTTCCAGAGGTAACTCCCTTTTTTATATCTGGCAAAAAAATCTCAACTCCCTGTAAGGGTGTTGAACTCTTCTTGTATTTAACGAAACCTCGTAATTTTACTTGTTTTTGACCGATTGAATTACCTATATTGTGAATTATGTATTCTTGTTCCTTTAAGGATTCAAGATCTTTCGTTGAATTACTAGCTACTTCTTGTTCTATATTTTCAGTAATTAGATTTGATATTTTTTGATCAAATCCCATATCTAAATCAATATTCCCGGTTAGTATTATACTATTCCCATTTACTAGAAAGTTAATTTTATGCGGTGATAAAATTTCCTTTAAAATAGTATTTACATTTTCATCAGCATATGCTTTCTTCAAGTAAATATTTTTCGTCCATGCTGGATTATAAAATACATGTATGTTGTGATTTATTTCTAATTCCTTCGTGAAATCTTCAAAGGACATTTCTGATTTTCCAATTGTTATTTGCCCCATTAGATTACTAGCACAGAGTATCAATAAACAACCAATTAAAACTATTTTGTTTTTCATTACCATTAGTGTTTAGTGTATAAAATACTGAAGTGTTGAAACGATATCTATTGGAGAATCTTTTCGAAATTTGATATTGTTTTTTCTAAAATGTAGCGCTATTTCCTTTTTTGAAATTTGAAAAGCATCGTAGACATCTTTTTTTGAACTGATCTCGTGAAGATTAGATGAGGTAACAGCGTAAATCTTATTGTCTGCTACAATTTTAAAATTGACATTCTCTGCAGTAGACAGTTTTTTCTCTAGATTCCATTCAATTAAAAACAGGATGTTTTTATTAGCTGATTTTATTACCTGATAATAATGATTGGGATTTAAATCTTGGTGTAATAAGTCTCCTCTCTTAAAATGATAGGAACCTATAGGGTTCGTAATAGTAAAATCAGATAACTCCTCTTTATTTAAAACAATATATCTTTTGGTATTATCCTGCGAGGAAATATTCTTGATTACGTTATGATTGTCCAAATCAAATCCAAAATTCTCATTGTGAACCCAAGAATTACTCATAAATAAACTTCCATTTAAAGATAAGTTTTCCTGAAAAAAGGAATTGTAAATTTTAATATTGTCTTTTGGAATCCAAACTTTGCCATTTATATGGTTGAGTTTATTATTGTCTAGAGTGGGTTGACTAACTGCGTTTAAATTAAATAGGTAGGTTAGTACTATAAAAATTAAAAGTTTGTTTTTTTTCATGATATACTCTTTTTAACAGAGAAGTAGATAGGGGATTTTATAAGTGTTTTTGTTGTCTTGCTAATGTTTTTTTTGATTGATATTTATTGCCAAAAAGATGGTTTAGTAATAGGAAATTCATAAGAGCAATCGTAGCAATAAATATAGCGATAGAAATAAACGGCATCTCCTTTATCATATTCTATTCTGGTAACGTAGTAGATGGTAGGATCAGGCCTGGCTTTTCTTCTCGATTTCTCGACACATTCAGGAGGGAAATATTCAAAATTGGTTTGAAACATATCCCTATTAAATGATTTACCTTTTGCACTTACAGAAGAGACCTCAAAATAACCAACAACAGAATGATCACCATCGCAGCAATAAATATTTCCTTCTACGTTTCCTGGTGTTCTATCATACAGATTACCACTGCTTTGATTTATTTGCTTGATGTGGTCCCAAAACTTATAATTGTTTGCACTAATGGAACGGACATTTATATGAAGATGGTAATCGAATAATAATTTCTGCTCTGTAGAATTTATGGAAATCGTCGGAAGTTTTTTCAGGGATTTGGTATCCAGAATTGAGGCATCGTAGACACTTATCTCATTGTTGTAAATCTGTTTGTAACATACAGATGCTGGTTCGCTTGTAAATAGTAAACTATCTACAACATTTATGTGAAATGGTGTTTGCCATTCCCAACTTTCTTGTGATTCCCATCTTAAATAACTTACACTGTTCGATTGGTCAACAGCGTCAAAGTATAGTTTAACGGCACTACGCTCAACATCTTTAGAAATAAATTGTTTGTAATCTTCACCATAAATGTTTGTGATTTCTACTGGTGGCGACATTATTTCTGGTTCAGACTCATATTCTAAACCATCTTTAGTGATAATTTTTATCCAGTAACTAGTGCCTATTTCACCTCGAAAATCTGATGATTCATTTTGGTATAAACCCGGTTCAATTTCTTGGAATATATCAGAATCCCCTTTGTCATTAAATATGTTAATGATGGCATCGCCTTCAGGATTGACGGAATCTCTAGTTGTAACAGAGTCCATTGAAACTGTTTTGTATAAGCGAATTTGAATAGGAATGTTTTCGTTTGATATTTTACCATCAACGACTAAAACAGAGAAGTTTCCGTTTATTTTAGGGCTATACCTTTCTGTACATGATAAAAATATAGGGACAAAAAGAAAAGGTAATATTAACCTTTTAAGTTTAGTTATGTTCATTTTATGCAAAGGGTTAGGTAGTGGGTTGTCTAAAGTTAAATAAAATCTAGGAAGAAAGATGCTTCTTTGTTTCATTATTTGACAAAATTCTAATTTTATGGTTATCTAACTGTTGCACTGCAGGCGAACTTAACGGACTTATAAAAAAGGTAGTGGGAATTATTAAAATAACATGCTAATAATGTTACAGAATAAATTTGTTTGAATTAATACTTATTGCCAAAAAGATGGTTTTGTGATAGAGAATTCATAAGAACAGTCGAAGCAGAATATATAACGATAGTAAAAAACGGCATCTCCTTTATCAAATTCTATTCTAGTAATGTAATAGATAGCTGGATTAGGTCTGTTTTTACTGGATTTTTCGATACATTCTGGAGGAAAATAATCAAAAGTAGTTTGAAACATATCTCGGTTAAATGATTTGCCTTTACTGCTTACTGAAGAAACCTCAAAATAACCAACAACAGAATAATTATCATCGCAACAGTATATATTTCCTTCTACGTTGCCAGGTGACCTATCATACAGATTTCCACTGCTTTGATTTATTTGTTTAATGTGATTCCAAAATTGATAATTATTTGCACTAATGGATCGGACATTTATATGTAGATAGTAATCAAATAATAATTTTTGTTCTGTATAATCTATGGAAACTAAAGGAAGTTTATGCATTGATTTGGTATCCAGAATTGACGCATCAAAGACACTTATCTCATTGTTGAATTTCTGCCGATAACATATCGATGCTGGTTCGCTTGTAAAAAGTAAACTATCTGGAAGATTTAAGTGGAATGGTGTTTGCCATTCCCAGCCTTCGTTAGATTCCCATCTTATATAACTTACACTGTTCGATTGGTCAATTGCATCAAAGTAAAGTTTAACGGCATTTCGCTCTAAATCTTTAGAAATATACTGTTTGTAATCTTCACCATAAATGTTGGTGATTTCTACTGGGGGAGACATGATTTCTGGTTCAGACTCAAATTCTAAACCATCTTTAGTGATAATTTTTATCCAATAAGTTGTACCTACATCACCTCGAAAACTTGAGGATTCATTTTGGTATAAACCAGGCTCGATTTCTTGGAATACATCGGAATTTCCTTTGTCGTCGAATATGTTAATGATGGCATCACTTTCAGGAATAATGGAATCTCTGGTTGTAACAGAATCCATTGATATTGTTTTGTATAAACGAATTTGAATTGGAGTGTTTTCGTTTGAGATTTTACCATCAACAACTAAAATAGAGAAGTTTCCATTTATTTTTGGGCTATACCTTTCTGTACAGGATAAAAATAAAGGAACAAAAAGAAAGGGTAATATTAGTTTCTTTAGTTTAGTTATGATCACTTTGCGCAAGGGATTAGATCGTATGTTATCTAAAGTTAGATAAAATCTAGGAAGAAACTTGCTTCTTTATTTTATTATTTAACAAATTTCTAGTTGGATGATTATCTAACTGTTGTGCAGTAGGTCATGATGAAAGAACGTAAAAAAAATATAGTGTAAATTATTATAAAGTCACACTAATATTACGACATAATAGATTCGTATTGGAACAATACTTATTGCCAAAAAGATGGTTTTGTAATTGGAAATTCAAAAGAGCAATCGTAGCAGAATTTTGGGCGAAAATAAAAAACATCATCTCCAAATTCACTACCAACCCTAGTAATATAATAAATAGTGGTATCGGGATAAATTTTTCTACTAGATTTTTCAATGCATTCACTTGGTGAATAATCAAATTTTGTATGGAACATTTCTCGATTGAAAGATTTGCCCTTCGTGCTTACCGAAGAAACCTCAAAATAACCAACAACAGAATGGTCACCCTCACAACAGGATATATTTCCTTCTACGTTACCAGGTGTTCTATCGTATAGGTTACCACTGCTTTGATTTATTTGCTTAATATGACTCCAAAATTGATAATTTTTTGAACTAATAGAGCGAACATTTAGGTGCAAATAATAATCGAATAACAATTTCTGTTCTGTTGATAGTATTGAAGTTACAGGAAGTTTAAGCATGGATTTGGTATCCAGAATTGAAGCGTCATATACATTAATTTCATTGTTTAAATTCTGTCGATAACATACAGATGCTGGTTCGCTGGTAAATAATAAACTATCCACAACATTTAAGTGAAATGGAGTTTGCCATTCCCATCCTTCCTTGGATTCCCATTTGATGTAACTTACGCTGTTCGATTGGTCTTTTGCATCAAAGTATAGTTTAACGTTACTTTGTTCTATTGTTTTAGAAATGTATTGTTTATCATCTTCACCGTAAATGTTTGTAATCTCAACAGGTGGAGACATAATTTCCGGTTCAGATTCATATTCTATACCATCTTTTGTGATTATTTTTATCCAATAACTTGCACCCACTTCTCCTCGAAAATTTGATGATTCATTTTGGTATAGACCAGGTTCTATTTCTTGAAAATTGTCAGAATCTCCTTTGTCGCTGAATATGTTAATGAAGGCATCGCCTTCGGGAATTACTGAGTCTCGGGTTGTTACGGAATCTGCTGAGATTGTTTTGTATAAACGAATTTGAATTGGAGTGTTTTCGTTTGAGATTTTACCATCAACAACTAAAACAGAGAAGTTTCCATTTATTTTTGGACTATATCTTTCAGTACAGGATAAAAATAAAGGGACAAAAAGAAAGGTTAACAATAGCCTTTTTACATTAATTATGATCATTTCAAGTGAAGGGTTAGTTTGTGGGTTGTCTAATATAAATATATTCTAGGAAGAAAACTGCGTCTTAGTTTTATTATTTGACAATATTGTAGATTTATGCTATGCGAATAGTTGTGCAATAAGCCAAAATAAGTTTTTGAAAAACAGTTTGAATTATTGTGATGTCAATCTCGTAATACGGAATACTGCAAAAAAAATAGCAAACAGGATACTGATATTACCTGTCTTTACTTGTTGCAATTGATTTACTAACGAATTAATTATTACTTGTTTGTATTAATGCTTATTGCCAAAAAGATGGTTTTGTGACTGGGAATTCATGAGAACAATCAAAGCAGTATATTAAGCTATAGTAATAAACGATATCTCCATTAGCAGATCCTAACCTAGAGACGTAATAGTAGTCGGGGTTAGGTTTGGCTTTTATACTGGATTTTTCGATACATTCTGATGGGAAATAATCAAATTTTGTTTGAAACATTTCTCGATTAAATGATTTGCCCTTTTTGCTTACTGAAGACACCTCAAAATAGCCAACTACAGAATGGTCACCCTCGCAGCAGTATATATTTCCTTCTACATTGCCAGGTGCTCTATCATAAAGATTACCACTACTTTGATTTATTTTCTTAATATAATCCCAAAATTGATAATTTTTAGCGCTAATGGAACGGACATTTATTTGTAAATAATAATCAAATAATAATTTTTGTTCTGTTGATAGTATTGATGTTACAGGAAGTTTAAGCATGGATTTGGTATCCAAAATTGAAGCGTTATATACATTAATTTCATTGTTTAAATTCTGTCGATAACATACAGAAGCTGGATCGCTTGTAAATAATAAGCTATCAACAACATTTAAATGATACGGAGTTTGCCATTCCCAACTTTCTTGCGATTCCCATCTGATATAGTTTGCACCGTTCGATTGGTCTTTTGCATCAAAGTATAGTTTAACGGCATTTTGTTCTAGATCTTTAGAAATGTACAGCTGATCATCTTCACCATAAATATTTATAATCTCTACTGGAGGAGACATGATTTCCGGTTCGGACTCATATTCTAAACCATCTTTTGTGATTATTTTTATCCAATAACTAGTACCTACTTGGCCTCGAAAATTTGAGGATTCATTTTGGTATAAACCAGGTTCTATTTCTTGGAATAAGTCAGAATCTCCTTTATCGCTAAATATGTTAATTAATGCATCATTTTCAGGAATAACGGAATCTCTTGTTGAGACAGAGTCTGTTGAAATTGTTTTGTATAATCGAATTTGAATGGGCGTATTTTCGTTTGTGATCTTTCCATCAACAACCAAAACGGAAAAATTTTCATTTATGTTTGGGTTATATCTTTCTGTACAGGATAAAAATAAAGGGACAAAAAGAAAGGGAAGTATTAATCTTTTTATTTTAATTATGACCATTTTAGATGATGGATTAGAAAGTAGTCTGACTAAGTTAAATATATTCTAGGAAGAAGATGCTACTTTCTGTTATTAATTGATAATACTGTAGGCTTTTGGCGGTCTAATAGTTGCACAATTAGCCATGATATAGAGGCTGAATTAAGAGTATTTTGAATTATTATAGCATCAATTTGATTTAAAAAGTTAGAAGCTCATTTTTTTGCTTGACATTTTCATAATCTAACAAGAAAAAAAGGCTGGATGCGAACATCCAACCTTTGGGGTTTTAGGGTTTATTTAACTTTTTATTTTTTTATATTGACTTAACAGTAATAATTGATTGCTTAATATTTAATACCTCTACAAACGAATCTTTTGGGATTACCTCTCCAAATTGAGATTTGGCTTTCCACGTTGAGCCAGAGATTATTATACGTCCAATGTTTTTTCTGTCATTGATTTCTTCCATAACAATAGCCTCTCTGCCAATTAATTTTGCTTGATTTAATTCTGGTATGTACTGATTGCTAAAGGAGTGTTTTTTTATGAATGGTTTTATAATAAATAAGGATAGAAAGGAAAATGCAGCAAAAACAATAATTTGTTCTGTTATTGAGAAGTTTAAATAAGCGATTATTCCCGTTAGTAATGCCCCTATTCCAAAGCAAATTGAAATAAAATTTGAAATAAATATTTCAATCACAAAAAGGCCTACTGTTAATAGTAACCACATGTGCCAAAGTTCTAATTCCATCTTTCTATTTTTAGAGTGAAGTAAAATTAAGTTGTTAATATGTTAAAGTCAAGTGTCAAATGTGTCAAGTTGTTTGCGAAAAACTTGACAGTATTTTGTTAAGTCCTGAAGGTGGCGGTTTCATTAGCTTAGAAACGTTTATTATTTTTTTTAGAGAGATGAAAACTCAAGCCTTTATCAAAAATGATTCTAAATAATTTTATTAAAATGAAGTTTTTAAGTACGTTTGCGCCCTAAATAAAGACTTGCGAGTCTTAATAGTTTGAAAAATGAGAAATCCATATATAAGAGAAAATCATAATCGCATTAGGGAAAAAGTAAAAGAATTTGCTGAAAAAGAGGTGAGGCCTTTGGCTTTTGAATTAGATGAAAAGGAAGAATTTAGCACTCACCTTACGAAAAGGATGGGGGAATTAGGTTTGTTTGGAATTTACTTGCCAAAAAAATATGGTGGACAACAGACAGATTATCTGTCTTTGCTTATCGCAATTGAAGAAATTGCAAAAGTGGATGCTTCTCAGGCGTCAACATTGGCTGCTCATAATTCATTGGGAATTGGTCCCATTTATTATTTTGGTACGGAAGATCAAAAGGAAAAGTATTTACCACAATTAACATCTGGAAATTTTGTTTGGGCGTTTGGTTTAACCGAAGATAACGCAGGATCGGACTCAAGAGGAACAGAATCGACTGGAGATTTGCTTGATGATAATTGGATTATTAATGGTAGTAAAAAGTTCATATCAAACGCTTCTTCCAATTCATCTTTAGGAGTAAGTCTTCAAGTAGTAACTGCGAATGATAATGGAAAAAAAGAATTATCTGCTATATTAGTAGAACGAAGCACTGAAGGTTTCGAAGCTGAGCCAATAAAAAGGAAGATGATGTGGAGAGCATCTGATACTGCTCAATTAAATTTTACCAATTGTAAAGTCCCAAAACAGAATTTACTTGGTAATTTAGGAGAAGGATCTAGAATCATGCTTCAAACATTAGATTCGGGAAGATTAACGATAGCAGCTATGGGACTTGGATTGGCGCAAGGAGCATATGAGTTGGCGTTAAGTTATTCTAAAAAACGAGAGCAATTTGGGAAGCCAATTTCAAAATTTCAGGCCATTAGTTTTAAGTTAGCCGATATGGCCACAAAGATTGAGGCGGCTAGAAATTTATTATATCATGCATGTTGGTTAAAAGACAATGGGCATGAGTTTGGAAAAGAAGCTGCAATGGCAAAGCTTTATTGCTCGGAAATTGCGCAAGAGATTGCGAACGAAGCAGTGCAAATTCATGGTGCTCATGGATTAATTAAAGAATCGGAGGTAGAGCGTTTTTATCGTGATCAACGAATCTTGCAAATTGGTGAAGGCACCTCGGAAATACTGAAATTGGTTATTTCAAGACATATTGGTTGTTAAATTACAATTATGGCAGACAGAAAAAAAGATCACATCGAATTGGCATTTCAATCTCAAATTGAGGAAGCGCTTATCGATGAGCGATTTCATTACGAACCTTTATTAAGTGCTCATCCTATCATAGAAGATACTTCTTTTACTTTCTTGGGTAAGAGTATGCAAACACCTATTTGGGTGTCTAGCATGACGGGTGGAACTGAATTAGCAGGTAAGATCAACCGAAATTTAGCACGTGCATGTGCCGAATTTGGTATGGGAATGGGATTGGGTTCTTGTCGTTCTTTATTAGATAGTGATGAGTATTTCTCTGATTTTGATGTTCGTGATATTATAGGAGAAGATTTACCACTTTATGCAAATCTTGGCATTTGTCAGCTTGAGGAACTAATTCAAACAAAGAAAATCAGTAAAGTTATTAGGCTTGTTGGTCGCTTACGCGCCGATGGATTAATCATTCACATTAACCCTATGCAGGAATGGTTGCAGCCAGAAGGTGATCGTATTTCGAAATCTCCATTAGAAAGTATAGAATTCCTTTTAGAGGAAGTAGATTTTCCAATTATTGTGAAAGAGGTTGGACAAGGAATGGGACCAGAAAGTTTACGAGCACTATTACGTTTACCACTTCAGGCAATTGAATTTGCAGCTTTTGGAGGCACCAATTTTGCCAAAATAGAATTGATGCGTAACCCAAATTTACAGGTGCAGTTGTTTGATCCTCTGACTAATATTGGACATTCTGCAAGTCAGATGATTAATTGGGTAAATGATATTGTTGAAAATGATGAGCAGGTGAAATGTAAAGAAATTATCATATCGGGAGGAGTGCAAAACTTTTTAGATGGTTATTATCTTATGGAGAAATCAAATCTTTCAGCCATCTACGGACAAGCATCGGGCCTTTTAAAATATGCAAAGGAATCATACGATGATTTAAAAGCTTATCTAGAATCTCAAAGAAAAGGAATTCAACTTTCGAGAAGTTTTTTACGAGTTAGAAAATAAGGCTCATGCTTAAAAAAACGTCTGTTTTTTGGGACAGCTAAAGAAAAAACGTAATTTAGGACTTCGAAGTATTTTATTATTTCCAAAAGTCACTGTTTTTTGGATATATAGGAAGGATTAATATATGAAGCGAAAAACAATTATTTCAGGTTTTTCCAAATTATCTCGAGAAGAGAAGATGGAGAAAATGGCCGAATTAACAGGCAGTGCTGAGAGAATTAGATCTCAACTGGATAGTTTTCGACTGAAAAATAAGGCGCAACAAGATCTATTGGATGAGATTAGTGAGAATACAATTTCAAACTTTTACCTTCCATTTGGAGTCGCTCCTAATTTCATGATCAACAATCATTTGTATCATATTCCAATGGTTATTGAAGAAAGCTCAGTAATTGCTGCAGCCTCACGTTCTGCTAAATTTTGGGCTAGTCATGGTGGTTTTAATGCTAGAGTTGTATCGGTAATAAAATCAGGACAAGTTCATTTTATTTGGAAAGGCAGTAATGAAAAGCTAAATGACATATTACCTGAACTAAAATTTGAATTGTATCGTGATACAAAAGAATTAACCCGCAATATGCGTCAGCGTGGTGGTGGAATTCAAGGTATTCAATTGGTAAATAAATGTGACGAAATGGATCATTATTACCAGCTGCATGTAACATTCGATACGGCCGATTCGATGGGAGCCAATTTTATAAATTCTTGCTTAGAGAAAATGGCTCAAAGTCTTAAAAAATTCTTTCGGAATTACGAAGGCTTGCCCGAAGCGGAAAGAGAATGTGAAGTAATCATGTCTATTCTTTCGAATTATACACCCGACTGCATTGTAGAATGTTCGGTTGAGTGCAGTTTAGATGAATTAAATGAAATCCATCCGGGTATTAGCGGAAAGGAATTTGCAAATAAATTTTTAATGGCCTCAAAAATTGCTGAGCTAGATGTTTATCGGGCAGCAACGCATAACAAGGGAATTTTTAATGGCGTTGATGCTGTAGCATTGGCAACAGGGAACGATTTTCGTGCAATTGAAGCAAATGGCCATGTATTTGCCTCGCAGACAGGTAAATACAAAAGTTTAACGCAGGCTAGCGTGTCTCATAATCGATTTAGATATCAGTTAACGATGCCTTTGTCGCTTGGTACTGTTGGTGGATTAACGAGTTTACATCCTTTGGCAAAATTTGGCTTGGAATTGCTTGGAAAACCTTCGGCAAAAGAGTTAATGATGATTACGGCTGCGGCAGGTTTGGCAAATAATTTTGGAGCGTTACGGTCATTGGTGACAACAGGAATTCAGCAAGGACACATGAAAATGCATTTGTCTAATTTATTAAATGCTTTAAAAGCAGATTACGAAGAAAAGAAGCAAGCATTGGAATACTTTGCTCATAAAACTGTTTCGCATAGCGAGGTAGAAGCTTTTATTAAATCACTACGAACTAAGCTACAATAAAATTTGAAACCACTTCATAAATATTATTCGAACGCAAAATTTTTACTTACAGGTGAATACCTTATTTTACATGGGGCTTTGGCTTTAGCCATTCCTTTAAAGTTTGGACAAATATTAGAGGTGTATCCATCCGAAAATGAAAATCTGGAATGGCTTGCCATGGAAAAAGGTAAGACTTGGTTAAGTTTCTCAATAGCGATGGATGAGATAAATAAACAAACAACAAAAGGTCATGATGAAAAGGATTTTGTTTGCTTTTTATTGAATAAGGCGAAAGGATTAAACCCGTCTTTTTTAACGGATGTATCTGTCAAAATAAAGACTGAAATTAATTTCGATCGGAATTGGGGCTTGGGAAGTAGTTCTACTTTAATAAATAATATTGCACAATGGGCTGAGGTGAATCCATATGAATTGCATTCTTTGGTTTCGAACGGTTCTGGCTACGATGTTGCTTGTGCAAATTATTGCAAACCAATTTTATTCAGAAGAAATGGTAATCATCCATTAATTTATCCAGTCGATTTTAATCCAGAATTTTTAAATAATTTGTACTTCGTTTATTTAGGTAAAAAACAAAAAAGTGAGGAGTCTGTTCGTGCTTTTTTGGACTCTAATGAGTTGAACCAAGAGCAATTGGATCAAGTTTCTAAATTGAGTAAAGATTTCTTGTATTCAGCGAATGAACAAGTGTTTGATTCTGTTGTTCAAGATCATGAAAAAATGATTTCTGAGTTATTAAATCAAGATTGCGTTAGGGAAAAACACTTTGCTGATTTTAAAGGATCAATAAAATCTCTAGGTGCATGGGGAGGCGATTTTGTTTTGGTTAGGAGTGATTTGAAAAAAAGAGATGTGCAATCTTATTTTTTTAAAAAAGGATTGACAAATATATTTTCTTGGAAAGAAATGATTCTGGGAGCGAACTAAAACATTTGCAAGTAAACGATGAAAAATAATACAATCTCAGGATCTATTTGTTGGGAAAGTCCATCCAATATTGCCTTGGTAAAGTATTGGGGGAAAAAGGGAAATCAATTGCCTTGTAATCCTTCTATCAGCATGAGTCTAAAAAACTCGATAACCAGAACGAAGTTAGATTATGAACCTAAAAAAGCAGGTGATCAATTAAGCTTTTTATTCGAAGGCAAACGAGAAACTTCATTCGAGAAACGGATTGTAAAATGGTTCGATAGCTTAGCGAAAGAATTTGACTTTTTAAGCGGTTTTACCTTCTCCATTTATTCAGAGAATACATTTCCACATTCAACAGGAATTGCTAGCTCTGCATCTGCTATGAGCTCTCTTGCGCTTTGCTTGTGTAGTTTGGAAGAAGTAGTTCGAGGTGTAAGTTTAAATGAGTCGGAATTTTTCCAGAAGGCTAGTCGAATCGCAAGATTAGGCTCGGGAAGTGCTTCAAGATCGGTTTATGGTGGTTTTGCAGCTTGGGGAGAGAGCAAAGTTTTATCGAAGAGCTCTGATGAGTTTGCAGTTTCGTTTTCGGATCATGTGAATCCAATTTTTCAAGATTTTCAGGATGCTATTCTTTTGGTAAGTTCTGAAAAGAAAGAAGTATCAAGTACTGTTGGGCATCAGCTAATGGAGAATCATCCTTATGCAAAAGCTCGATTTGCTCAAGCAAATGATAATTTTGAAAAAACTTTGGGAATATTAAAATCAGGAGATTTAAATGCTTTTATTGAAATTCTGGAAAATGAGGCCTTAAGTTTACACGGATTAATGATGAATTCCACGCCATCGTTTACCTTGATGAAACCAAATACCTTGGAGTTAATAGATCGAATAAGAGCATTTAGAAAAACACATAATGTTCCGCTTGGTTTTACTTTAGATGCAGGGCCAAATATTCATTTGCTATTTCCTAAATCAGATAAAAAGAAAGTTTTACCATTTATTGAATCAGAACTAGTCCCATTTTTGGAGAATGGAAAGTACATTCTTGATGAAGCAGGTTCGGGTCCTCAAAAAATAAAAATATAAAGAATTGTGAGAATACATCCAGACTTATTTTATGCAAAAATATTACTCTTTGGGGAGTATAGCGTACTATTAAACTCGATGGGTTTAAGCATTCCATATACGCATTTCAAGGGAGAGTTGAGTTTTATTGGTGAAGATAAGTATACCGATCGGAATTTTGCAAAACGATCTAATAATGAGTTGCTTAAATATCTTGAATACTTAAAAGGTGATTTTGACACTTACAATAAATTGATTGATTTGCAGTCTCTTGAAAAAGATATCATGAAAGGTTTGTATTTTGAGTCGAGCATACCAGAGAGTTATGGTTTGGGAAGCTCAGGTGCGTTGTGTGCGTCTTTGTACAAGCGTTATGGAATGAATACGATTGGCAATAGCAAGAAACTAAAGAATGGTGATATTATCGAGTTAAAAACAGTTTTAGCTCAATTGGAATCCGGTTTTCATGGCAAGAGTTCAGGTTTGGACCCTTTAAATTCCTATCTCAAAGTACCTTTGTTGATTCACCATCAGAATGAAATTGAACAAGTAAATTTGCCTGGAGATAAATTTGGTGAAGACAGCGCCATTTTTCTAATTAACTCTCAAAAATCAGGTAATACGGAACCATTGGTTCGTTCTTTTCTAAACAAGTGTGAAAAGGAGGATTACCTTGATTTAATGCAGAAACAATTAATACCGATGAATAACAAGTGTATTTTGGAATTGGTGAATGGTAATGCAGACTCTTTTTTCACACAATTGGAAAAGCTCTCTGAATTTCAATACACAAATTTTTCATCGATGATTCCTGATAATTTTCTTGATCTTTGGAAAGAAGGTCTGGAAACACGCCAATTTTGGATGAAATTGTGTGGATCAGGTGGAGGAGGTTATTTATTAGGCTTTACCAAAAGTTACTCCACAACAAAAGACATTTTAAAAAATAAGGGATTGGATATTGTTACGGTTTATCAGAATCAGTAAAAATAATACTTAGTCTTTATAAACTTGTAAAGGTATGGTGTAAGTAACCAGTGTACCCCTTTTATCTTCTTGTATTGTTTTCAAATCAATGAGATCAAAGTGCATCTTTTTTGATGATTTGAAATTGTAAATTTTTACTCGATCAAGCGCGATTGATGTTGCTAAGGATTTATGAGTTTTCTTTTCGATATTTTGTTTTTTTGCTTCTTCTATTCCAATTCCGTTATCAACTATTTGAAAACGAACTTGCTCTTTATTTTTGCTAAGAGATACTTTAACTTCTATTTTGGCATCGGTCATATTTCTTAAACCACCATGAATTAGTGCATTTTCAACAAAAGGTTGAGCTAGCATCGGTGGAACAACGATTTCATCTTGGTCAATGTTTTCATCAATTTCAAATTGATAAGTAATATCATTTTCAAACCTTAATTTTTGTAGGCTGATATAATCCGCTAAAGTTTCTAATTCTGTTCGAAGCGATACAAATTCCTCACGCGAATTTTCAAGTATTCCTCTTACTAAAGTCGCAAGTCTAGATAGGTAGTTGTTTGCTTCATCATTCCTTTCATCTAAAATAAAGCTTTGAATTGCTGTTAAAGAGTTGAACAGGAAATGTGGATTCATTTGGCTCAATAGCACTTTCTGACGCAAATCCATTATTTTATGAGCAACACTTAGACGATTAATACGCAAAGAGACGATGATGGCTATGGCTCCTAAAAGTAAAACCACTGCTAGGGTAATTATCCAGGCATTTTTCTCACCTAACTTAAGATCTTGAATCTGGCTTTTTTGTTGAAGAAGTTCTAGCTCTTTTTCCTGTTGTACCGATTCGTATTTTGTAGTTAATTCTGCTACGATTTCCGATCTGTAAGATTCAAGTAGTGAATCTTTAAGCTGATTGTGTTTTTTTAAATAACTAATAGATTTTTCGAATTGTCTTTGTTCTTCTAGAAATAGTGAATATCTGTAGTAGGTTTCTTTTAAATCTGCGATAAGATCATTACTGGCACAGGTTTCTTCAGCTTTTATATAATACGCTTCTGAATCATTATATTTCTCTAGCGATTTTAGAATTTCAGCTTTTAAAAGATATAACTTACCAAGTCCCCATATGTCATTCAATTGTAACCTAATTTCTTCGCATAGGTTGCAATGCTCAAGCGCTTTTATAGGCTCTCCTAAAGCTTGGTATGATTGACCAAGGTTAAGATGAATGATTCCTTTGTGCTGAAGCATACCAGAATCATCATTTATTTTTAAAGCCTGTAATTGGACATTTAAAGACTCTCGAAAGAGGCCTTGTTCAAATTTGATGACACCAATATTTGTTAAAACTCTTGAAAGTCTATGTTTATCTTTAAGAGTAATAAATATGTCTTGCGCTTTACGATAAAAGTTTAATGCTTTTTCCTTGTCTTCAAGCGTTTGATATACACCACCAATGTTTAAATAGATTCCAGCTAATCCACTCTTATAATCTAACCTTTGGTAAATTTCTATAGCTTTTAAATATTGTTGAAGGGCTTTGTCGTATTTTCCAGTTCTACGATAAATGATTCCAAAATTACCTGTTATTTTCCCAATGTTTAATGAATCGCCTACAATCTTAAATTGCTCAAGAGCTTTCTCGTAGTAATAGTGAGATGAATCAAATGCTCCTTGATAATAATAGGTAACACCAAGAGATTTATAGCTATCTGCTAAAATATTTACCTCTTCTCTTTCTATTGCCAACGAAATTGCTTTTTTTCCCGTTTTAATACTTACAGCATATGATGAATCTCTTAATTGTTCTGCATACGTAATTATATGTCTTATGTCGTCATTTGTCGGGTTTTTCAGATCATCTTGAAGGTGCGAAGCTGAAAATATATGCGTTGTATATAAAAATGAATAAAGAGCAAATAGTAGAATAGATTTCATTTAAGAAGTGTTGAATGTTTTAGCGATGCCAAAAGTAAAATAAATAGTTTGCTAACTATGATAATGATTAGATGTTTTAAATTTAATGGCTAGTTTTTCTAGAAATTAGATTCTTGTTCATGCGAATCTATTCCTTATCAAGAGTTAGTGGAATGGTGTAGCAAACCTGTGTTCCAGTTCGTTTTGGGTCAACATTTTTCAAATCAATTATTTCAAAATTCATTTTTTTAGATGATTTGAAATTATAAATTTTAACACGATCTAAGGCAATTGAGGTTGCTATCGATTTGTGATGTTTGTTCGTATTTTGTTTTTTAGATTCCTCAATACCAACTCCATTATCTTCTATTTGAAAACGGAGCAGTTCTTTGTTGTTGCTAAGTGATATTTTCACTTTTATTTTTGCGTCTGGTTTATTTCTTAGCATGCCATGAATAAGGGCATTTTCAACAAAAGGTTGTGCTAACATAGGAGGAACAATTGTTTGCTCTTGATCTATTGCTTCATCAATTTCGAATTGGTAAGCAATTTCATTCTCAAATCGTAATTTTTGCAATACGATATAGTCTTTTAAAGTTTCTAACTCCGTTCGCAATGGAACAAACTCTTCTCTCGAATTTTCGAGTATTCCCCTAACTAAACTAGCTAGTCTCGACAAGTAAATGTTAGCATCATCATTTTTATCATCTAAAATAAAACTTTGAATAGCAGTTAGAGAGTTAAATAAAAAATGAGGATTCATTTGAGTTAATAATACCTTTTGACGTAGATCTAATATTTTATGATCTGCTCTTAAACGGTTGATGCGAATGGATACCAGAATAGCAACAGCACCTAATAACATGACAACCATTAAGGTGATAATCCAAGCATTTTTCTTTGCCAGCTGTAGACTATGTATCTGACTTTCTTGTTGTAATAAGGCAAGTTCTTGTTCTCTTTTTTCAGCTTCATAAGCTGCAGAAAGTTCTTCAAATCGCATATCCGCCTGAATTACTTTCAACGAATCTGTTACCTGAATCATTTCACTTTGTCGTAGAAAAGAGTTCTTGTAGTCTCCTGTTTTTTGATAGATATCTGTTAAAAACTTAAGGATTTCAGCTCTCCATTTCAATAAATCATTCTCAATAGCCATTTCATCTGCCTTCAGGAGGTATTTTTCGGCTAGTTTATATTTTCTTTGAGCCATTAAAATTCTTCCAAGCTCCAATTTAGCACTTACAATTCCATCTTTATCGCCAATTTTAATTCTAATATCCTCTGCTTTTTTCACATAGATGAAGGCTGAGTCTAATTTGGCTTGTGAATGAAGTAAAAAACCAATATTAAAGAGTAGTTTCGATTCAAATAAGATATTTCCGACTTTGGAATTTTCATGTAATGATTTATTGTAATATTCTAAGCTTGCAGAATATTCCTTTTTTAATTCTGTAATAGCACCCAAATTGCAATAAGCATTTGCAATCTCTTTCGTTTTCTTAAATTTTATGAAGTTATCTAAAGCGAACTGGTAATATTGCTCTGCTTTTATGAGGTCCTCTCGTTCAAAATATAAATTCCCTAAATTATTGAATACACTGCCAAGACCTTCTTGATAATTATTCTCTTTATAAATTTGCAGATTGTTAAGGTAATATTCGAGTGCCTTGTCGTATTTACCTTGTTTTCGGTATAGTAAGCCAATGTTGCCGAGAACTTTACCTACATCAATTTTCGAATTAATTGCTTCGAAATGAGGAATTGCTTTTTCGTAATAAACAAAAGCAGAATCGAAGGTGCCCGCAAAAAAGTAGTTAATGCCTTGAGCTTTGTATGATTTGGATAATAGTTTAGAGTCCTGAAGTCTTTCTGCGATGCTAATTGCTTGTTGGCATAAACGAATACTTTCTTCTAGTGATTTGTTTCGCGATTGAGCAGATGAATCAAGTAGTTCATGTATCTGTTTTACTTCAAGGGAATCCTTGTCAAATGAAATGTTGGAGAATACACTTGCATTACAGAAAATAAGAATCGTGAATAGATATATTTTCAACTTTCCCATAATTGATGATATTTAGTGTATTGGTAGAACAAATTTATACTTATGCAAAATAAATAAATTGTTTTGGAAAATGATATGTTGCTTGCCATTAATCCCATTATATATTTATTCTAAATACGATAAATTATTATTCATAAAAAAAAGCCTGATCATATTGATCAGGCTTTTTAACTATAAGAGTATATTTTTTATAAATTATATGTTACACCGATACCTGGTAAAAATCCAGTGTTTTGATATTCTCCTGCATATCCAGTATTTCCATCAACACCATTGATTTTTTCACCTTTGATATACAATAAAGAAGCATCAACGCTTAATTTATCTGTAAGCATATAAGAGCAACCTGCTGAGATACCAATTTTGTTCGCGCCAGGAGTTTCAGGAGCATAATATTTATCATTTGTTGGTGTTTCGTCATAATAAAAACCAGCACGTAGATCTAATTTCTCATTAGCCGAGTATTGAGCACCAATTCTATAGGTTATAGAATTATCCCATTCTCTTTTATTTAAAGAATTAAGAGCTGCTGCATCTTTTGAAATAAATTCAAGCTTTTTGTAAACAGACCATTCAACGAAATTTACATCAGCAGATACCAACCACTTTTCATCGATCTGATAAGCAAGCCCTACATTTAAGCTAGCAGGTAATGGAAGTGTTGCCGCAACTCCGCCATCAGGAAAAACACCCTGTATTTGTGCAGGAAGCGCATCACTAACTGTAAAGTCAGCATCACCTTCAGAATAATCAAGATCAATATCAACTTTAGAACGGTATGAAATACCAATGTTTAGTTTTTCAGTTGGTTGTAAGAAGATACCTAAGTTATAACCATATTTTACTGTGTTACCACTTAACTCAGCTCCCCCATCAGTAATATATGATCCATCTGCAGGATTCATAATAGGAAATGCTTTATTTAATTTAAAGTCACCATAAACGATATTTAAGCCAGCACCAACAGACATCCAATCGTTCACTTTATATGAAACAGTTGGTTGGATATAAATGGATTTCATCGTAATTTCCTGAATCAAATATTTACCTGCCCATGTTTTTCCAAAGTCAACTTTATTTCCAAATGGCGTGTAAACACCTAAACCAAATGCAAGCTTATCATTAACTTTCATTGATCCATATAAATAGAACGGTGTTCCTGTTGGATTATCTGTTTCTTCTAATCCTGGAGCTCCAGGGAATGAACCTGTAAACTCAGTTTTGATTAAGGTTGCAAATCCTCCTACAGAGAAACTATATTTTGCATCTAGAGTTGCAAGTGCCCCAGGATTAAACTGCATACTACTTGCATCCCAGTTGATGGCAACACCAACATGTCCCATACCGGTTTGTTTTGCGCCCTGAACATTTACGGCATAGCCTTCAGCTTTTACGCTATAAGTGAAAGCAATAAGAGCTATTGCTAAATAAATTTTTCTTAACATAGAATTGAAGTTTTAAAATTCGCTGGAAATATAATCCTATTTATAGGTAATGCAAGTTAATATCAACCAAAATTCTTTTAAAAAAGCGACGTGTGTCAATGAATACGGAATGTATGGATGTATCTAAATTTATACTTAATAGAAGAAGGCTATACTCAGGTACTCGTTTTTATTAAATTATTAATACTTTTAACGTGAATAATAACTGCTTATTCAAGGATATGAGTGATAAGTTGAATAAAAAAACTGGAGGTGATTTCGTTTACCAGAGTTTTAAAGAGGGTTATAAGAGTGTAACACCTTCTTTAATTAACCGTTCATTTGAATGGAATGATAAACAAATCAATATTTTATTAGAATCTGCCATGCTTGAGTTGGGAGAGCTAAACGCCTACTCAAAATTTTACCCTCGAATAGATGAACATGTGCCACTTTTTATTGCTCAAGAAGTGCTTGCTTCCAACTTAATCGAAGGAAATAAGAGTAACCTGTATCAGGTTTTTGTGCCAGAGATATCTAAGAGTTTCAAGGTGAAGTATGCACAAAAAGAAATTACCAACCATATAAAAGCTATACAATGGGGAGTTGGAGAGTTGACAAAGTTTCCTCTTTCCATACGATTAGTTAAAGAATCACATCGTATTTTATGTGCCGATTTACCAGTTAAAAAAGAATTTGGAGGAAAGTTTAGGCCGTTTTTTCAAGCAAATGATCTTTTGCTTGAAGATAAAGCAGATTATACGCCACCTAATAAACATGACTTGAAAATATTGATTAATGATGCTAAGTGGTTTTGGCGTAATGAGGATCTCGAGCTGCCTTATCTTATTAAGATGGCGATTTCACTTTGTCAGTTCGAGACCATACTTCCTTTCCTGGATGGAAATGGGCGAACGGCTCGTACTCTTATTCTATTGGAGTTAATTAGTTTGAATTTTTTGTCGAAGCCAATTTTTTGCCTTTCTGCTTTTTTCGAAAAGAATCGATTGGAGTATTATCATCGTCTGAATTTGATTCGATCGAGAAATGATGTTGAACAATGGATTCGATTTTTTATCACAGGAATGAATGAAACAGCTATTCACAGTAAGGAGCTGCTAGGGCGTTTAGAGCAACTAACAGAACACTACGAGTCGGTTATTGAAAATAAGATGGGGGTTAAAAGACGAAATTCTGCAAAACAACTGCTTGCTGAGTTTTATTCATCCCCATTTATGTCCGTTAATGACATAAAAGAGAAATTAAATTTAAGTTTTCAATCGGCAAATTTGCTTGTAAAAGAATTTGAGTCTACAAATTTATTGCGCGAACATGTAGGTGCACGTAGAAATAGAATTTTCTATTTGTGGGAGTATTTGGCAATATTCGAAATGTAAAATATACGATACAAAAAGAGCTTGATTTTATTAATCAAGCTCTTTTTAGTTTTTATATGTTGACTAATTAATTACCCCACTACTTCTTTCATTTTGTTTCCTATATCAGCAGGTGATTTCACAACGTGGATACCAGCAGCTGCCAGAGCTTTCATCTTCTCTTCAGCTGTACCTTTACCACCAGCGATAATAGCACCTGCATGTCCCATACGTTTCCCCTCAGGAGCAGTTTGACCAGCGATAAATGCTACAACAGGTTTCTTCACGTTATCAGCGATATAAGCAGCAGCAGTTTCTTCATCTGAACCACCAATTTCACCGATAAGAACGATAGCTTCCGTTTCTGGGTCTTCATTCAAAAGCTTGACTGCATCAATATGTTTGGTTCCAATAATTGGGTCACCACCAATACCAATAGCTGTAGACTGACCAAAACCTGCATTACCTAGTTGGTGAACAGCCTCGTAAGTTAAGGTTCCCGAACGTGAGATAATACCAATCTTACCTGGCTTATGAATAAAACCTGGCATAATACCAATCTTTGCTACACCTGGCGTAATTACACCTGGGCAGTTAGGCCCAATAAGAGTTGTTTTTGGACGCTTTGAAAGAAACTCATGAACATCTACCATATCAAGAGTAGGAATACCCTCGGTAATACATATTACAAGCTCGATACCTGCATCAGCAGCTTCCATAATCGCATCAGCCGCAAATGCTGGTGGAACAAAAATAACCGAAGCATTAGCTTTTGCAATTTTCACAGCATCTTTTACAGTATCGAAAACCGGTACACTATCCATAAACATTTGCCCACCTTTACCTGGTGTAACACCTGCAACCACATTGGTGCCGTATTCTATCATTTGTTGGGTATGAAATCCCCCTTCTGAACCCGTAATTCCCTGAACTACTAGTCTTGTATCTTTATTTACTAATACACTCATTGTGTTGATTGTTTTAAGGGTGGCTACTACTTTTTTAGCTGCATCTTTAAGTTCTGTCGCGGCAATAATATTCATGCCTGACTCTTCAAGAAGCTTTTTACCTTCTTCAGCATTGGTTCCTTGTAAACGAACAACAATAGGTACTTGAGTATTGATATTTTTGATGGCTTGAATAACGCCATTGGCAACACGATCGCAACGAACGATACCACCAAAAATATTAATTAAAACAGCCTTTACATTTTTGTCTGAAAGGATGATACGGAAACCTTGTTCTACGGTTTCTGCTGATGCTGACCCTCCAACATCAAGAAAGTTAGCTGGCTCACCACCAGTCAATTTAATAATATCCATCGTTCCCATAGCCAAACCAGCACCATTTACCATACAGCCAATGTTACCATCTAGTTTAATATAGTTAAGACCTGATTGCCCCGCCTCAATTTCCAATGGCTCTTCTTCGTCAAGGTCACGAAGTGGAGTCAATGTTTTCTGGCGATACATAGCATTATTATCAAAATCGGCCTTAGCATCCAAAGCGATAACATCACCTTCCTGAGTTACAACCAATGGGTTAATCTCGAATAGAGAAGCATCCGTTCCCATATAAGCTTTATAAAGCGCAAGGAAGAACTTCACTGCATTCTTAAATGCAGCACCGCTAAGACCTAATGCAAAGGCCATTTCTCTAGCCTGGAAAGCCTGTAATCCAACCGCTGCATCAACGGCAACCTTTACAATTTTCTCAGGTGTTTCTTCAGCGACTTTCTCAATTTCCATACCGCCTTCGGTAGAAACCATAAAGGTTACCTTCGATGAGGCACGATCAAGAACGATACCCGCATAATACTCATGCTTGATATTCGAAGCTTCTTCAATCCAAACTTTTTTAACCAAACGTCCTTCAGGACCTGTTTGGTGGGTAATTAGGGTCATCCCTAAAATATCATTCGCATATTGGCTTACGTCTTGAGCAGTAGGTGCAAACTTAACACCTCCACCTTTTCCGCGGCCTCCTGCGTGAATTTGCGCTTTAACGACTACAGGCAATCCAATTTCTTGAGCTGCTTGCTCTGCTTCTTTTACCGAGAATGCAATTTTGCTCTCAGGTACAGGAACGCCAAACGACCGTAAAATTTCCTTTGCTTGATATTCGTGAATCTTCATTCTTAGTTAATTTTTTTTGTTAGGCTTGGAAAAGACCTGCGTATTCTGTGTTTATTGTTTTAGTTGATTTTGAACAGGTAAGCAAGTCGGTAACAATTAATACTTAAATGGTTAATTTTTTAATGAACCTAAATATATAAATAACTGAATGAATATAAAAAGGACATTTGATGGAAATTTAAAAGAGTTTTGAATCTTTTTGTTTTTTGAATTTTTGGACTTGGTTTCAATTGAAGAGAATTACCCAAAATAGGATCACTTGTTGTTGGATGGATTCAATTTTTAGTAAGATTGAATCACATGCTTGCAAGAAAACATGTAAAAACTTCCATTTATCGAATAAAAAGAAGATTCTCCCGATAAAATGTGTGTTGTACGTGTGAGATTTAGTAATTTCAAACTCAAAGCAAAAAATCTAATAGAATTAGTTATTTGTCTTAAGTGGCCATGAGAGATAAAAATTTTATTATGATGATTATTTGTTTTATTTTTAATCAGTAAATTAAATGATATAGAAATATGAACACATATTATAACAAGGTAAAAGAATACCTTTTGAATTTAGAATTCAATATTGTACAGGAAGATACAGCAGAAGAACTATTTGTTGTTGAAAATCCTGATGGTGGAATCGCTAATTTGATAATTGATTGTGAAGATCCAATTTTAATTATTGAAGGATTGCTTTTCGAATTAACGGAAGAGAATCCAGAAGTTTATAAATCATTATTAAAAAAGAATAGAGAAATTGTTCACGGGGCTTTTGTTTTAGACGAGTCTGGGAAAAAAATAATTTTCCGTGATACGCTTCAGTTAGAGAATTTAGATCAGAACGAATTGGAGGCAACTTTAAATTCATTAGAATTGTTGTTGAGCGAGTTTTCTGAAGAGATTATTTCATATTCAAAATCATAACTTTAAATAAGATACAAATGGGAATTTTTGGTAGATTATTCAATGTGGGCAAAGCAGAAGCTCACTCCGCTATAGATAAATTAGAAGATCCGATTAAGATGACCGAACAGGGAATCAGAGATCTCAAAAAAGATTTAGATAAAAGTTTACAAGCTTTGGCTGAAGTGAAGGCTTTAGCAATTCGAAGCAAGAGAGACTTGAATGAGCAAAAGTCGATGGCAAAGAATTACGAGCAAAAAGCAATGTTATTATTGCAAAAAGCTGAAAAAGGTGATTTGGAAATGTCGGAAGCAGAACGCTTAGCAACCGAGGCCTTGGCTAGAAAAGAAGAAGCTGTTTCTAATGCTTCAAGATCGCAGGAAGAAGTGAGTAAATTCGATACTAACATTAGTCAGTTAGATACGAATGTGAAGAAATTAAAATCAACGATTACTCGCTATGAGAATGAATTGAGAACTTTAAAAGCTCGTGCTCGTGTAAGTCAAGCGACTTCGAAAATTAACAAGCAACTTTCTGGAATTGATAGTTCTGGTACGGTTGGAATGTTAGAGAAAATGAAAGACAAAGTAGCTCAGCAAGAAGCTATGGCTGAAGCTTACGGCGATATTGCTTTTGAAAATCGTAGTTTAGATGATGAAATTGATGCAACTTTAAGCGATACTAATGTTAAAGCATCAAATGCATTGGAAGAGCTAAAAGCAAAAATGAAAAATAAAGAATAGCTGTTTTTACAAATTTGAACGAAATTAAAAATGGGATTAGCCGATTTTTTTAAACGGAAACAGCCGAAGTATGACAGCACCAATATCCGGGTTACCGACCTGGATGTTGGTTTTGTTTTTGAATACGATCTGGAAAGCTGGGAAGTGCAAGCGAGTTATGAGTACGATTGGGGAGATAATTATTTCTCTAAAGAATACAAAATTAACAATGGAACTAGGACACTTTATCTGGCAGTTGAAGATGATGATGAGATTAGCTTGTCGATCTCCGATAAAATTAAAGTTCGAGAATTAGGCGAGAATGTTCTAAACGATTTAATGAACCTTCAGAAAGCGCCAACAACTCTTATTTATAAGGACACAAAGTATTTTTTCGAAAAGGAATCGCCAGGTTATTTTAATGATACCGCTCGTGGAGAAGAGTGGGTAGAGTTTATCTCTTGGGACTTTGAGGATGAATCTGGAGAAAATATTATCACAATTGAACAATGGGATGAAAAGGAATTTGAAGCTTCTGCTGGAAAAGCCATCAAGGAATTTGAAATTTCTAATATTCTACCGAAATAATTTATAACCCAAAATTATAAACATGAACACTGTAACTAAAGTAATCATTGGGATTATTGTTTTGTTTGTTATCGTAAAAACTTGTGGAGGTGGTAGTTCATCATCTTCGTCGTCTACCGTAACAAAAAGCTATCAAAAATCTCCTGTCGATAATTTAATTAAAGAGTTGAATGCAGAACAGAATTTCTCTATTGTCTTATTTGATATGGATGCAAATGAAGGTTCTGACAATTACCGTCACCAATACCAGGTAATCATTCAGCGTCCGGATACGGTTTTGGAACAAAAATCGACTTGGAAAAATGTTAGTGAAGCTTTCTTTTCTCAGAATATGAATAATATGGGAATGGAGATTGTTTCGAAAAAAGATGGCGTTATTACCAAGCAAGCTGTACCTGCTGGATACAATCATTACGTAGGGAATGAGAAGTATGGGCGATGGGAAAATCGTGGAGGTTCTTCTTTCTGGGCTTTTTACGGTCAATATGCTTTCATGTCGCACATGTTCAATATGGGATCGTACCGACGCTCTTATTACAATGATTATCGCAGTGGTGGTTATTATGGCGGTTCTAGAGGTTATTATGGTCCAAGAGGAGGCAGTCCTGTTTACGGAACCAATTCTTATACTTCATCTACTTCGGGAAAAAATAGCAAGTGGGGCAGTAAGCCATCTACTTTTAAAGATAAAGTTCGAAGTAAAGTGAGTCGTTCTTCAAGCACTAGTAGCGCAAGAACTTCTACTAAAACAAAAAGAAGTTCATCAAGATATAGATCATCAAGTTCATCACGCTCACGTAGCGGTGGATTTGGAAAATAAACCATTGTATCACTCATAGATTTAAAACTTATGATGTCATTATCAGAAATTTCGTTTATCGTTTATGATGCTGTGGTTTATATCGCGGTAGCATTTGCTATTTTCCTTATCGGGAAATTTGTTTACCAGTTGCTTCATCCATCCTTTAAGGTAAAAGAGGAATTGGTTAAGAAAGATAATTTTGCTTTTGCCGTTGCCCATGTTGGTTATTACATTGGATTGTTATTTTCAATCGGAAGTGCAATTGTAGGTCCATCTAACGGTTTAGTTAACGATATTATCGACATAGCAGTTTATGGATTGCTAGCCATTGTTTTATTGAATATTTCAATATTCTTATCGGATTATTTAATTCTTAGAAATTTTTCGATCCGCAAAGAGATAATTGAAGACCAAAATGCAGGAACCGGTATTGTTGAAGGTGCTGTATCGGTAGCTTCAGGTTTAATCATTTTTGGCGCTGTTTCGGGAGAAAGTGGGGATCTGCTTTTTGGAATCTTGACCGCTGTTGTCTTTTGGGCATTTGGTCAAGTTGCATTAATTATCACTACTCGTATTTACAATTGGATAACACCATACAATTTGCACGAACACATTGAAAAAGACAATGTAGCTGTTGGTGTTGGATTCGCTGGTGCGATTATCGCTATTGCCAATTTGATTCGATTTGGATTGGTAGGGGATTTTGATGGTTGGATGCCAACATTTACGGAAGCTGGATTTGAACTTTTAGTAGGAATTGTATTATTACCAGTTATGCGTTTAATTACGGATAAGATTTTACTTCCTGGAGAAAGGTTAACCGATGAAATTATCAATCAAGAAAAACCAAATGTTGGAGCTGCTTTAGTTGAAGCATTTGCATACATAGGTGGATCTGTTTTGATTACTTGGTGCTTATAGTTAATTACGAATTATAAATGCTGAATTATGAATTTATTATTGTGAGTTGAGAGGAGCTAATTGTTTGTTTCAATTAATAATTAATAATTCTTAATTCATAATTAATAGAAGGTGTTTAAGAATCGATCAACATTACTAAAGGCAGCAATATTTGCTACCGGATTCTCTGGAGTTGTAGCGGAATATATTTTATCCACTTTAGCTCAGTATTTTTTAGGTAATTCTGTTTTTCATTGGGTAATGATTATCTCTCTCATGTTATTTTCCATGGGTTTGGGTAGTCGAATTACCAAGAATTTTGAGAATGGATTATTGAAGAAATTTTTGATATTGGAATTTGCGCTTTCCTTTATCGTTTCGTTTGCGGCTTTATTGGTTTATACGGCTTCTGCCTATACGCAATCAATTGGAATTTTAATATACAGCTTAGCCATTTGTATTGGATTGTTAATTGGAATGGAAATTCCTTTGGTGATTCGTATTAATGACGATTACGAGAAGTTGCAATTTAATATCTCTAATATTTTAGAGAATGATTATTATGGAAGTTTATTAGGAGGTGTATTTTTCGCCTTTATTGGCTTGCCAGTATTTGGGTTAATTTATACGCCGTTCATTTTGGGCTTTGTAAATTTCTCAGTATCAATTATTGTTCTGTATTTTCTTTGGGATCTGTTAAAATCGCAGGAGAGAAAATTGTTGGTTAGCTTGGGTGCTTTTATAATGATTTCCTTGACTACAGGAATTTTTGTTACCGATCCAATCATCAAGTTTGGGGAGCAACAAAAATATGCTGATAAGGTTATTTATACTGAACAAACCAAATATCAACGCATTGTAATGACGCAATGGAAAAATGATTATTGGTTGTATTTGAATGGTAATCAGCAGCTTTGCACGCGTGATGAAATCATGTATCACGAACCTTTGGTTCATCCAGCAATGAGTTTGCATCCAAATCCGACCAAGATTTTGGTTTTAGGTGGAGGAGATGGATGTGCAGTTCGTGAGATCTTGAAATATCCGAAGGTTGAAAAAATTACTTTGGTGGATTTAGATCCTGCTATGACTAATTTGGGAAAAAATCATCCGATTCTTACAGAGTTAAATCAAAACTCGTTGAGTAATGATAAGGTCGAAGTATTGAATGATGATGGATACAAATACATGTTATCTAATGAGAATTATTTTGATGTGATCATTATTGATTTACCAGATCCACGAAGCATTGAATTAGGTCGCCTGTATTCGCACGAATTCTATAAGATTTGTTATCGTCATTTACGACCAGGAGGTGTAATTGTAACGCAGTCGGGAAGTCCATACTTTGCAACTCAGGCATTCTCGTGCATTGTGGAAACAATTAAAAGCGCAGGCTTTGAAACGGTTCCAATGCACAATCAGGTAATTACATTGGGAGAATGGGGTTGGACTCTTGGAGTTAAACAACCACCTTACGAAAGTGTAAAAGCGGAACTGCAAAAATTAGAGATTAATGTGCCTACACGATGGATAAATAAGGAGGCAATGACATTAATTACTTCTTTTGGAAAGGATTATTATCCTTGGAAAAAGGATAGTGTACACGTGAATAGAATTCACGAACCTGTTTTGCACAAGTACTATATGAAAGGAAATTGGGATTTATATTAATTTGATGATATGCCTACAGCGGTAAATAAAATATTAGCAGCTAAAATTCATAACTTACGATTCTGGGTGTCAGAATGTGATCCGATTGTGTTGCAAACTCGATTTCAAGAATATTTGAAAAAAGTGGATTTCGTGATTTTGAACTTTACAGACCATCATTTTCCAGTGCAAGGATACACTGCATTTTGGTTGTTAGCAGAATCTCATTTGGCTATTCATACATTTCCAGATAAGGGATGGTCATACGTTGAGTTGAGTAGCTGCAATCAGAAAAAATCTACAGATTTTAAAGAATTGGTTACCGATAGCAAATTGACTGTGAATTGGAATGGTGACGGAATTGAAATTTGTGTACCCGAATAAATTGACTCGAATGAAAAAAAAGCTGATCTTTTTTATTGCCTTTTTGGTTTACGTTGCAGCGATACTCGGAATTAAGTATTTCGAAGGGCAATCGCCTGATGGGAATATTAAGAGTGTTGGAGATGCCTTTTGGTATGCTATTGTAACGCTTACAACCGTAGGATATGGCGATTTTTATCCTGTAACATTACCGGGTAAAATAATTGGCTTAATTGTTATTATTGGAAGTTTAGGAATACTAGGATTTATTATTGGTGAAGTAACCGTAAGATTTAATCAGTATATGGAAAAGAAAAAAAGTGGGTTCTGGGGAAGCGATTTTGAAGATCATTACATTATTATTGGTTGGAATGAATTTGGACAAAAGGTGGCTAGTCAAATTACTCAAGCAGGTCAAAAAGTAGCATTTGTTACCAATAATAAAGCCGATTTAGATTTAATAGCTGATTTGTATTCTTCTAAAACAACCTTTAGTTTATTTGCTGATTATTCTAATATTGATGCTTTCGAGAAAGTTAACATTAACAATTCAAAAAGAGTTTTTGTAAACTTTAAGGATGATTCAGAAACGCTGGTTTTTGTTATTAATCTGAAGAAGAAATACCCAAAAGCAAATGTTGTGGTTACTTGCTCTAACCCTAGCTTAAAAGAAACTTTTATAAGCGCTGGTATCGATCATGTAATTGCTAAGAATGAAGTTGCTTCCAAGTTGGTTGCTTCCTACCTATTTGAGCCTCATGTTGCTGCTTATACCGAAGATTTAATTGCCACTAGTGTTGCCGATGAGGATTCGGATATTCAACAGTATTTAATCAGCGAAGAGTGTGATTTTGCTGGAGCGGAATACATGACTGCTTTTATGAAATTGAAGTTGGATTACAATGGTATATTAATTGGTATGGTTCAAGATGGGAAGATCGTTAAAAATCCAGTAAAAGGGAGTCTGATAAAAGCCAATGATTATTTGATTCTTATTTCAAGCGGAAAAAGTAAAGCAAGCCTAGAGGAGTTTTTTGGAGTGAAGGAAGGTGAGTAGCTTTTACTCTGGATTGTAGCCAACATCATCTGGAAGATTTGGTCTTTTAGATGCTATTACTGCTAATTCGTCGGCACGTTCGTTTCCTGGAATATTGGCATGTCCTTTTACCCAAATAAATTTTACATTGTGTTTTCTATAAATCTTAAGAAATCGAATCCAAAGGTCAGGATTCTTCTTGTCCTTAAAACGCTTTTTCTCCCATCCTAAAACCCACTTTTTCTCAACAGCATCAACCACATATTTCGAATCGGAGTAGATTGTTACCTCACAAGCTTCTTCTTTCAAAGCCTCAAGACCAATTATTACAGCAAGTAATTCCATCCTGTTATTGGTAGTCAGCCTATATCCTTCAGCCAAATCTTTGCGATGTTTACCTGAAATAAGAACAGTACCATAACCTCCAGGTCCCGGGTTTCCACTACAAGCACCATCGGTATACATGGTTATTTTTGTAGACATATTCTCTGTTTATAATTTTCAAATCAAAAGTAACAAAATTTACTCTTCTCAATTATAATTAATAGGCATAAAAAAAGGATGTCCGAAAATTCGAACATCCTCTGTATGTATTGTGAGTGGTTAATTATTTTACAATAGTCATCTCCTCAATTAAGTTTTTAGCACCTGCATACTTTTCAATAATGAAAAGTGTGTAACGAATATCAAGGTTGATACATCTTTGTAGGTTATCTTCAAAATCAATATCACCAGACATCGCCTCAGAGTTACCGTCAAAAGCAGTACCAATCAATTCACCATTTCCGTTAATCACAGGAGAGCCCGAGTTACCACCTGTAATATCACTGTTAGTTAGGAAACAAGCTGGAAGGTTACCTTTCTTATCAGCATATTGACCAAAATCTTTGTTCTTAAACAATTCTTTCAATTTAGCTGGAACTTTAAACTCATGACTTGCAGGGTTTTCTTTTTCCATCACCCCTTTTAGAGTTGTATAGTGATTGTAATAAACACCATCCTTTGGAGAATAACCACCAACAGTACCGTAAGTTAAACGTAGTGTTGAGTTTGCATCAGGAGCAAGATTTTTCTTCTTATTGATTTGCATCAATCCATCAACAAATAAACGTTTACCTTTTTTAAGTTGATCAGCACCAACAGATACTTTAGCTGCTACTTCTCTGTATTTTTTAAGGATTGAATTTCCTGTTTGGAAAGCAATATCATTTTCAAGTACTTCTAATTCTGGAGCGTCAAGAAATTTATTGAAACTTTCAGCAGTTGCAAATACAGATGTTGAGTAAACATTTTCTGCAAATTTTGCGAAATCATTTTGATACTCATCAGCAATTGTTTTGAAGATTTCAGGTTGCTGATCTGCAGCAATATTTTCTGAATACATTTTATACATACCAGCCATTAATCTTTGATCGGTTGGCATATTGTAGTTTTTGTAAAATCCTTTTGCAGCTTTTCGAAGTCCAGTAATTGCCTTTTCAATTGCTTCTGTATTTACTGTATCAGCAGCAAGTAAGGTTTTTAAACCACCAGTTTTAATTGAGAACATTGGCATTTCAGCACCACTAAATAAAGCTTCTCTTAGGTATGAACTTGCATTCATTGCTTCTTTACGCTCAGCATAAACTTTGCTAATCATATCTAAAGCTTTTCCATACTTAGCAGCTCTTTTCGATTTCTTGGTAGCCCAAGCGTTATATTCATCCTCAATTTCTTGCTTAGCTCCCATTGTGTTTAATTTCTTCAAAGCCTTATTTTGCTCGTTAGAATATTTCCAATAGTTAGCAGAACCTGCATGCTTTGAAGCGTACTGAATACGAACCTTAGGATCTTTCAACATCTCTTTCATCATAATATCCAACTTTACAGTACGGATATCGTAACGATTCTGATTCGTGATTTTCATTGTCTCTTCAAGACCATAAGAAGTTAGGTAACGTTTCGTTGTTCCAGGGAAACCCATAATCATTGCAAAATCTTTTTCCTGAACACCTTTTATAGAAACAGGTAAATGATGTTTAGGCTTCAATGGTACATTATCCGCTGAGTATTTAGCAGGTTTTCCATCAGGAGCTGTATAAATACGGAACATAGAAAAATCAGCTGTATGACGAGGCCACATCCAGTTATCAGTATCACCACCAAATTTACCCATTGATTGAGGAGGAGCACCAACTAAACGAACATCTTGATAGATCTCGTAAATAAAAAGAAAGTATTGGTTACCTTCAAACATGCCCTTAACACTTGCTTTGTAATCAGTTCCTTCTTCAGCACCTTTTACAATCTCTTTAGAAATTTTATCAATTGCGGTATAACGCTCTTCTTCTGACATTTCATCATTCACTTTTGATAAAACTTTCTTAGAAACGTCTTCCATACGCACCAAGATAGAAGCAGTAATACCTTCATTTGTTAATTCCTCACTCTTATCGTAAGCCCAGAATCCATCTGCTAAGTAATCATGTTCAGTAGTCGAATGAGATTGAATTGATGGAAAACCACAGTGGTGATTTGTCAAAAATAAACCTTGATTAGAAATGATTTCACCAGTACAGAAATGACGGAATGGTCTGCCTGCTCTACCTAAACCAACAATTGCATCTTTCATACAATTATTGTTGATATCATAAATATCTTTAGCGCTTAACTTAAAGCCCATCTTCTGCATTTCTGCAGCATTTTGTTTTTTTAGTAAGGATAAAAGCCACATTCCTTCGTCAGCTTTTGCATTGGAGAAGCTAAGTAGTAAACTTAGACCCAAAAATAATGATGCAAATTTTCTCATTTTAGTTGCTTTAAATTTTTAATAGAACGTTTTTGCTTTTGTAAGCAAAATAGTTCTTGTTGTTAAAAGTATTTAGTCAATAAGCAAAGTTAATATTATTATATGATTCCTTCTTTTATTGATTTGTTAGTGATTGTTTACTTATTGTTTAATGTATTGATAATCAGTGATTGTGTGTGGTGTAGCTATCTTTAAAATTAGATAAACCTATCATTTTCCTCGTTGAAGAGGGAGGATAATTGCCTGTTAATGAGTCTTTATTCTTTAAAATTTCATTTCAAGTTGAGTGGACAGAAGTGAAAAACTCTTTCTGTGAATTTCATTTATTCCATGTTTTTGAATTGCTGCTCTGTGTTTTTTTGTTGGGTAACCTTTGTTACTATCCCAATCATAAATCGGGTAATTTTTATGAAGATCTAACATTAAATCATCTCGGTAAGTTTTAGCTAAAACCGAAGCTGCTGCAATCGACAGATATTTACCATCGCCCTTTATTATGCAATGATGTGGTATATTTTTATAAGGATTAAAACGGTTGCCATCAATTAGAAGTTGCTCAGGTGTAATATTAAGCTGATCGATAGCTCGATGCATAGCCAAAAAAGAGGCATTAAGTATATTTATTTTATCAATTTCTTCGGGACTAACTATTCCAACGGCCCAGGCGACAGCTTCTTTTTCAATAACTTCCCTAAGAGCATAACGTTTCTTTTCAGTCAACTTTTTAGAGTCGTCTAATATGGAATTCTTAAACTTTCGTGGCAAAATGACTGCTGCTGCCACCACTGGTCCGGCAAGACAACCACGTCCTGCTTCGTCGCAACCCGCTTCAATTTTATTCTTGTATAAAAAAGAGGCTAAACCATTCATAAATTCGATGTTTGGCGACAAAAATAAGAGTATTTTTTACTGAATCAAATAAAGAACTCGTAAGGATATGATTTTGGGAATGAAGAGCGAGTTATTATTTTAGTTTTAAAGTTCTGGCTTTATCAATAAATTCCCTGTTGATTTGTTTCGGATCATCAATTAATTCATAAAATTCGTCGAAGTAATTTAAGCTCCTTTCTAGTTCCTTCTCAGATAGATATGAGCAGTTTTGATAAAGCTTATAAAGATTTTCTTTTTTCATTCGAAACTCTCTGAATATATACTCAAGATCTTTGGCTGATCTTTTATAACCTCTGTATAAACGTTCATGAATGGATTCGATATTCAATTTTTCATTTGGAATTGCATAAGGAGCATTTACCAAACTTGCCCAATCAAAGTCGTACGGAACACAACTAGTACGTGATTTTGGAGTTTTTGAAATTAATTTGATGTTGTGCAGTGTAGGGACTCCCCAGTCAGTATTGCCAATCATGTATTGAAATACTGCCAATTTTGTTATTTTATTAATTAAGGTATGATCTTGATGTATTTTTTTATCGTAACGTGGAATTTTGCCATTTCGTTCAGCCATTTTCTCAAAGTCTTCAATAAAGAAAGTGAGTTTAGTAACTGGTTTAACTGAATTCTTGCTGTCCTTGTAAGTGATTTTGGCAAGTCTTACCTTAAAACTTTCAGGCGTAAAGATATTGTAAGCTTTGTAAATCAAGTATTCTTGAATAAGCATCTGCTCAAATCGAGGATTTCGATTTTGGCAATGGGTAACCATTTTCAACTTCTTCTGGTCGTGAAATATAGTATAACTAGACTCGGCTTGATTGAATTTGATTTTGAGTGGAGGGAAAGCACATATGCTTCTATCCTTCCGAAAATTACCACGGGTTTTTAGTTCTACTATCATGCTAACAATAGTGTCACCCACAAAGTATGAAAGTCTTCCTTTGTGATATGTATTTTTTTTACCAATATCCCGTAATAAACTTTTAAGGTCGGTGGTGATCGATAGTTCTAATAAATCATCAGATTCAAATAAATTAGGTGCTTTATATATTGAATCGGTGAGATCCTGATTTTTTAAGCACAACTCAGCATTTCCTATTTGAGGTAGAAAAAGAAGTAGGAGGAATATGAATTGAAAATGCTTTATCATTTATTGATTTTGTTATTGACAAATTAAGAACTCTTGTCGTTTAATTCGGCATCAGTTAATATGTTAGGTGTCGAATTTTCTTTGTAAAAAATAATAAGTCTGGTACTATTTTTTGCTAAGTCGATTTGACCAATCTTAAACTTGGAAACAACCATTCCTGTTCTGTTTTCAATATCTTCAATTAATTCTTTGTGCTTACTTGGATGAATTAAATCAAGCCTGTCGTAAACAATCGTTCTTCTTGCTAAGTGACGTGTCATCCAAATTCTTTCCATAACCCATGTAGTAGCCATAAAAGCAATATTTGTAAAGGCAATTTCACCAATGCTTACTTCTCTTCGAGCCAGTGCATTAATAACTGAAATTGTAATAACCAAAAATAAGTAGGTCATTTCACGAATAGGAATCGTATCGGTACGGTAACGAATTATGCCAAATATTGCAAACAATCCTAAGGCAAAACCCAATTGCAAATCAATACTTCCAAGCAAAAAACAAAGGAAAAATATTGTTGTAGATATAAGAATATAAGTAAACACATACGAGCGTTTACCTGTCGCTCTAAAATAGACAAAAATGATAACAAAGATTGTTACAAATAAATTTAGGGCAAACCGGAACAATAATTCCAGAATATTATCGGTAACAATAATAGAGGTTGGAATGCTTTGATTCGTTATTAGGTTCATGAAAAGTTCCATATAAATAGTGCTTTATTTTATTCGTTCTTTTTCTTTGTGCGCAAAGATACGGTAATACATCTGATTATCTATTAATAAGCCTTGATCGATAAATTTGGGGTCTCCTATCGGAACATCCATTGCAATAAGTTTAAACGAATAAAACGGGTAAACTCTTGCAACCGGAGTGTGACCAAAGATGATTACTGTTGAGGAGTATAACTCAAGTGTTTTAAGAACATCTTGTAAAGAGATTCTGTCATAGTTTGGGGTTCGTGATAAATAACCTCGATACCACAAAGGACTCTCTGAATATAAGAATAAATCTACTAAGGTTGTGTCTTCTAATTGAGTGTAATTGTTAAGATGATACCTCATTCCTACATTTACTTCATCAATTTTCATTTTTTTTTCTAAAAATTTTGGAGAAATGCCACCGTGAACAAATAATTGCTCACCAATTCTGACCAATGCATTTTTTGAACGTAGCCATTTACCCAAAACAGTATGCTTGGCAAAAAAATGTGAGTAGTGATAATTATAGGCATGAGCAGCATGTATGTATTTCTCATCAACATATCGAACATCAAATAATAGGGCCATCATTTCATGATTTCCTAGTAAAAGGTGAACATCACCTCCTTCTTTCTGTGCCTGCATTTCAAGCTTGAATAAAAGCCACAGGCATTCTGTTACTTCATCTCCTCTATCAAACACATCTCCTGTAAACACAACTTGCCCTTTACCAAAACTCCACTTGTTATTGGAATCAATAACCTTATTAAAACGAAGAATGGCTAGAAGTGATTCGAATTCACCATGAATATCTCCTAAAACAACGATGTTTTTATTTATTGGATTAATTCCACTTTGGGGTTTTATTTGTTTTGGTATGATGTAATTTAGGGTGTCTTCACCTGCAAAACCTTTAAAAAAGATTGAATCTTTCTTGAATCGAAAAGATTTTGATATTTTCTTAGTGGTATTTTTTAAACTGTCGTGTACAATGTAAAAAACATCAACTCTTGATGTTGAGGTGTATCTAATGTGCGGACCTTCTATGTAGCTATGAACCAAAAGTGAGTCCTTACTTGCTAAATCCTTATTTAGAGAAGCCTCTGAACAAAAAGATATAAGCAAGAAAAAAAACAGGAATATGGTATGGGTAAATTTTATTTGCATTTATAACACTTACGCTATTTAGAGTCTTTAAAGATAATATTATTTTAATGATGAAATCATGCTTCTTTGTGATTATCTGTCACAAGATATCCTTATTTTTGTCAAAAAATAAAAACAAATGTATACAAAAGACGAAGCCAAAGCAATAAAAATAGGATTTTGGGATGGGTTTAAGCGTTTCTCAAAGAAAAAAGGACGTAAAATGACTTCCTGGGTGCTTAAAGGAACGCAAATTAAAGAAGTTCAGCTTAAGTTTGATTTGAATGAAAAGGGAGCTTTTGTTATGCTGCAAATAGATAGTAAACTAGATACGAACAGACTATCTGTATTCGAAAGTTTTGAAAAATACAAACTTGTGATTGATGAAACATGTGGACCTGAATTGAAATGGGAGAGAGATTATCTTATAGAGGGTTTCAAGGAAGTAAGTATGATTTACTTTCAATTACCTGGAGCTATTGTATACAAGAAAGAAGAGTGGGAGACATACTATCAATTTTTATTTGAGAAAATGTCAATTCTTGAAGAAGCTTACCTAGATGTGAAAGAGGTGATACAAAATTCATCTTTTTAAAATATTTTTTTTAGCTTGTATCTGTGTGATAGACAGAGGGTAAAAGCCCCGTATTTACTGAGGTTGTAAGCCTTTTTGTTTTTTTTATTCCATTAATTTTGTTTTCGAGCAAAAGCCTCCTATCTTTGCAATCGCAAATAAGAAAGATACCAATCTAAAAATATATTGCGGGGTGGAGCAGTTGGTAGCTCGTTGGGCTCATAACCCAAAGGTCATCAGTTCGAGTCTGGTCCCCGCTACTAAGAAATCCTTCGAGATTTCATCTTTCGACGAAAACATTTTGAAAATATATTGCGGGGTGGAGCAGTTGGTAGCTCGTTGGGCTCATAACCCAAAGGTCATCAGTTCGAGTCTGGTCCCCGCTACTACTGAGAAGGCTTTAGAGAAATCTAAAGCCTTTTTTTTATTCCCTATTTTTACCAGCCGAATAAGTAAGCATTTTACGCTATTTCTCTTACCTTTGCGTAAATATTTTTAGATCCATTCATTATGAGTCGTTTAAAAGAGAAAACTCCTTTGCTTGAGAAATTAAAGAACAAATACCGTCTAACAATTTCTAATGAAGGCACTTTTGATGAAGTGTTATCGATTCGTCTATCCAGACTTAATGTTTTTACCGTAACGGGATTGTTTTCAATTCTTTTGATTGTTTTGGTAACCTTATTTATTGCATTTACTCCTTTGCGAGAATATATTCCGGGATATCCTGATGGTGAAATGAGAAGAAATATAGAGAACAATGCCATATTGGTTGATTCTTTGATAAACGAATTGGATAAAAGAGATCGATTTTTTCAAGGAGTTCGTAATGTGATTGCTGGTAATGATTTTGATAATGTTGTTCAAAATGAGGCCGATTCTATTGTCGATCCAAAATATAAGGATTTAAGTTTTAGTACATCTTCTAATGATTCACTTTTTAGAAAGGAGCATGAAGAGGATGAGAAATTTAATTTATCTCTTGGTAATTCCGGGAAAGCACAAGGTCTAGCAAGTGTTCACTTTTTTGCTCCAATTAATGGTCTGGTTTCAAATCATTACGATAGTAAATTAGAACATTTTGGTACGGATGTTGTCGGCGGGATCAATGAACGAATTTCTGCTGTTCTGGATGGAACGGTTATTTTTGCTGAGTGGACTCTGAATACAGGGTATGTTATTCATATTCAGCATAGCAACGACTTGGTGTCGATCTATAAACACAATCAGGAACTTTTAAAAAAACCGGGAGAATATGTAAGAGCTGGCGAAGCAATTGCAATTCTGGGTAATTCAGGAGAATTAACTTCAGGACCACATCTGCATTTTGAATTGTGGCACAATGGTCGACCATTAAACCCAGAGGATTATATCAAATTCTAAACAAACAAAACTCGATTTATTGATGAGTAAACATATTGCAATCTTAGGATCTACGGGTTCTATTGGAACGCAAACCTTAGAGGTAGTAGAAGCAAACCCGGAATTGTTTGTTGTTGATGTATTAACAGCAAATAACAATGTGGATTTGTTGATTGCCCAAGCAAAGAAATTTAAGCCAGATGTTGTTGTTATTGCTCGTGAAGATAAATATGAATATTTGTCTGAAGCATTGAAGGATGAGGATGTAAAGGTCTATGCAGGTATAGATGCCATTTCTCAAGTTGTTGGAATGTCATCTATTGATGTGGTGCTTACTGCTATGGTTGGTTACTCAGGCTTATTGCCAACAATAAAAGCTATCGAAGCTAAAAAGAATATTGCACTTGCCAACAAGGAAACTTTAGTTGTTGCAGGAGAAATCATTCAAAAATTGGCTCTTGAAAATGGGGTGAGTATCTATCCTGTAGATTCTGAACATTCAGCAATATTCCAATGCTTGATTGGTGAGTTTGAAAATCCTGTTGAAAAAATATACCTGACGGCATCAGGAGGACCTTTCAGGGGGAAAGACAGAAAATTCCTTGAAGATGTGACTTCTAAACAAGCTTTGAAGCACCCTAATTGGGACATGGGAGCTAAAATCACAATAGATTCAGCTAGTATGATGAATAAAGGCTTTGAGGCAATTGAAGCCAAATGGCTTTTTGATCTTAAGCCGGAACAAGTTGATGTGATTGTACACCCACAATCTATAGTTCATTCTTTGGTTCAGTTCGAAGATTCTTCTATGAAAGCTCAAATGGGTTTACCCGATATGAAATTACCTATTCAGTTTGCTTTAACATATCCTAAACGACTGAAAACTAGTTTTGAAAGATTCAATTTTCTAGACTATCCAAATTTGACTTTTGAACCAGCAGACTCCAAGAATTTTAGAAATTTGGCTTTGGCTTATGAAGCGATGGATAAAGGAGGGAATATGCCTTGTATCATTAATGCAGCAAATGAAATTATGGTGGAAGCTTTCTTGAAAGATCAGGTTGGTTTTCTTCAAATGAGTGATATTATTGAAAAATGCATGGATCAATTAGGATTTATTAGTAAGCCTAGTTATGAGGATTATGTGGTAACGGACACAGAGACTAGGAAATTAGCCTTATCAATGTTGTAAAAAAATACCTATATTAGGCATCCGCTAAAATACTGAATTTAAATTTCAGTATGGAGTTAAAAATTAGTTAATTGAAATTTAATGGAAATATTAATTAAAGTATCTCAGTTTCTACTGAGTTTGTCCATTCTGGTGGTTCTTCACGAATTAGGACATTTTGTTTTTGCGAAGCTTTTCAAAACTCGAGTTGAGAAATTCTATATGTTCTTCAATCCAGGTTTTTCTCTTTTTAAATATAAAAAAGGCGAGACGGAATATGGTATTGGATGGATTCCTTTGGGGGGCTATGTGAAGATATCAGGAATGATAGATGAGTCGATGGATAAGGAACAAATGGCATTGCCACCGGAGCCTTATGAATTTCGATCGAAACCAGCTTACCAACGTTTATTAATTATGGTAGGTGGTGTTTTAGTTAACTTTGTTCTTGCCTTCGTAATTTATATTGCTGTACTATTTGCTTGGGGAGATGAATATTTGCCGGCAGAGAATGTAAAGTATGGTTACGTATGTGATTCTTTGGCACAAAGTATTGGTTTGCAAAATGGAGATAAGATTCTTGAGTTAGATAATCAGAAAGTTGAACGATTCAGTCAAATTGTTCCTGATATTTTGTTGAACGATCCACAATCAATTCAATTCTTAAGAAATAACAAGCAATTAAGTGTTGATATACCTTCAACATTTATTGCTGATTTGCTTGCGAGAAGTAGTAAAGGTTTTTCCTTAAGTCCTGTTTTGGATATACGTTATCCATACAGCGCTATTTCGATTGGTAAAGTTGCAAAGGATTCTCCAGCAAAAATTGCTGGTCTTTTAGAAGGAGATAAGATTGTATCTATTGATTCTATTCGATTTGAGTATTACGATCAATTTCAAGATTTTTCAGCTGCCAATAAGGGTAAGAGTGTAGTCGCGATTATAGATCGTGCTGGAAAAGAAGTTGTGCTAAACCTTACGATTGGAGAAGATGGTAAGTATGGTTTTTATCCTGCGATGGAAGCTGGTGTATTTGAATATGCTACTTTAAAATATACATTCGCGGAGTCAATTCCTGCAGGCTTTAATAAAGGAATTGATAAGTTGGGTTCTTATTTGAAACAGTTTAAACTGATTTTCTCATCGGAAACAAAAGCATATAAATCAATCGGTGGATTTGGTACTATTGCGAGTATTTTCCCAGGGGTTTGGAATTGGCAAGCATTCTGGAATCTTACAGCTTTCCTATCGATAATTTTAGCGATAATGAACATACTTCCTATTCCAGCATTAGATGGTGGGCATGTAATGTTCTTAATGTACGAGATTATTACAGGAAGAAAACCAGGAGATAAGTTCATGGAATATGCGCAAATAACTGGTATGGTATTGTTGTTTGGTCTTTTAATTTTTGCAAATGGTAATGATTTGTGGAAATGGATTTCTAATATGTAATAGAGATTAGCTTAAAAAATTATTAACTTAGTGTTGTAAATCAATAAAAATCAATAGATATGAACCTTTTTGTTTTAGCCGGTATGATAGGACCTTGGCAAATCGTTATTATTGTATTTGTAATTGTATTACTTTTTGGAGGTAAAAAAATTCCAGAGTTGATGAAGGGATTGGGGCAAGGAATGAAGGAATTTAAAAAAGCTACCGATCAAGATGATGACAAGGAGAATAAAGATAAAAAATCAACTGATAAATAGTTAATTGAAAAGGTAGGAGGCTCTCCTACCTTTTTTTATATCTCATGATTTGGGAAAATAATTAGTTGAAAACTAATTTTTTAGTTATTTAGATTCATTTTGACCATAACATTTGCAATAAAATGCTTTTTTTATGTTATTTTGGTTGAAGAATTTACAATGAATTCAGATTATTTTGCGAAATTTAGGAGCAATTAATTGCTTACATCTATGAGGAAAAATTTACTTCTTTTCATTATTTCTTTCATGTTTTCTGTGCCTCTATCCGCACAGTCTACTTTTCGTATTCTTCACAAGAAGAAACCTGATAATGTTCAGGAAATAAATCAACGATTGCTTCATTTTACGGATGAAATTTTAAAAGAAGAACATCCTGTCAATACAGTCCTTAATGCTAATTTTATTCCTGTTTTCTCTGATGAAATTTATCAGAAAAGAATGGATCGATTGAATTCCGAAAGTCCAATACAATTAGATTTTAAGCCAGTTGTTAGGCGTTATATCGATGCGTATGCTATTCGTCATAGAGAAAAAACAGCCAAAATAATAGAACGATCGGAGTTATACTTTCCATTATTCGAAGAATACCTGGATAAATATGAACTTCCCTTAGAGTTAAAGTACTTGTCGGTTATCGAATCAGCCTTAGATCCTAAAGCAAGATCAAGATCTGGAGCAATGGGCTTGTGGCAATTCATGTACAATGCCAGTAAAATGTTCGACTTAAGGATTACATCGTATATAGATGAACGTATGGATCCTGAAAAGTCAACCGAAGCAGCTTGTAAATATTTGCAGTACTTGCATCGTATTTTTGGGGATTGGAAATTGGCCTTGGCAGCATATAATGGAGGTCCTGGAGTTGTAAGAGAAGCCATCCAACGTTCAGGAGGGAAAACAGATTTTTGGGCTATTTCTCCATATCTTCCAGATCAGACAAAAAATTATGTGCCTGCTTTTATCGCAGTTAATTATGTGATGAATTACAGTTCTGAGCACAATATTGTACCGGCAAAAAATGAATATCCTTATTTTAGAATTTCTCAGGTGAATGTAAGTAAGCCATTGACTTTTCAACATGTGGCAAAAGTTTTAGGTCTTCCTGTTGAAGCTGTTCGTGAATTGAATCCTATTTATAAAAAAGACGTAATTCCTTTGTGCGAACTTCCTGCAAAATTGGTTCTACCAATAGAAAAAGTAGGTGCCTTTATCGATTCGGAAGAAATTATTTATGGAATGAAAGATGTTCCAAAGAAATATCTTGATTTACAAAAGGATTTATCCTCTACAAAGGGTAAGTTTTGCCTTCTTCATAGTGTGGAATCAGGAGAGTACTTTCACAAGATTGCAATGAATTACGGATGCACCATTAATAATATTAAGGAATGGAATGGCATGAGTAGTTCAGATATATTTGTTGGCCAAAAATTAAAAATATGGGTTTATCCTTCGGATACCCTAGCACATAAACCAGAAAGAGATCCTTCCATGCGCAAGAGTAAATTTTTATTATATCAGGTTCAATCTGGTGATAGTTTGAATTCTATTGCAAATCAGTTTGATGTGGATTCTGTTGGAGATCTTGTAGAATTGAATAGCATGAGTCATTCCCAGACAATTGAGCCTGGAATGGTTTTGAAAATAATTCGTTACGAATAGAAACATTTGTCTCTGTAAAATAGATATTATGAAGAGAATAATTCAAGTAGTTACGCTTTGTTTGTTTGTAGTTGCAAGCATGTCTTCTTGCAAAAAAACAACAAAAGGATTAAGACCTGTTGTGACAGGGAAATCTGGTGAAGTTTTGGTGTTAATTAACGACGCTTTATATGAAGGAAGTGTTGGTGATTCTTTAAAGTCGGTATTAAATGATACGCAGATTGGATTGCCTCAAAGTGAACCTTTGTTTGATATTCTTCACCTTTCGCACAATGCTTTTTCAAGCATGTTTAAAACGCACAGAAGTATACTAGACATAAGAGTTTCGTCAAAAGTTACAGAGAGTAAGATATCTGTAAAAGACGCGGTGTATGCGAAGTCGCAATCATTTATGAAGATTGAGGCGAAGAATAACAAAGAGATGATTAAAATGCTAACTGAAAATAGAAATAAAATCATTGCTTATTTTCATTTAGGAGAAAGAAATCGCAAACTTAAAGTGTTCAAAAAAAATACTGTTCAGGAAGTTTTTGACAAGCTAAAAGCGAAGTACGATTTTACCTTGACATTCCCTTCAGGATATACAATTAACAAAGAAGAAGGTGATTTTCTTTGGATTAGTAAAGAAACACCTACTACTAGTCAAGGGATGTTTATTTACACTTACGACTACATTTCTGAAGATTCCTTTACGAAGGATGCTGTGGTGAAAAAGAGAAATATTTTGCTTGGGAACTTTGTTCCTGGTCCACTTGAAGGCTCCTATATGACAACTGAGAAAGGTTATCCGATATCAAATCGTTATTTTGAATTTATGGGGAACTATGCTTCTGAAACAAGAGGTTTATGGAAGGTAGAAAATGACTTTATGGGCGGACCATTCTTAAACATTACTTTCCTTGATAAGAAAAATAATAAAGTCGTTTGTTTAGATTCTTATGTGTACTATCCAAATCATAACAAAAGAGAACTGTTAAGAGAGTTAGAGGCAGTTATGTACTCGTACAATAATATAGTTGAGAAGTAAGAATATGAATTTACCTGATTTTAAAAATTTAAGCATAGAGCCTTATCGCGATCGAGAAGAAATAATAAGGCAAGTTGCAGCTCAAATCGAAAAAGATTTTGATCAGTTTGGGATGGATGTGCAATTTTCGGGTGATATAAATTATGCTTATTCTGAACTTTTTGCACAATTAAAAGAACATTTGATTTATTTGCTTGATCGTGATTATCATCGACTTGTACTTTTACTGTATCAAATTGATGTAAGTGAAAAACAAATTATTAATACGGAATTAAAGTTTCCGGATGTGCCTAAATCTGATTTACTAACAGAATTAATAATTCTCAGGGAGTTGAAAAAGGTTTTAATCCGAAATTACTTTAAAGAAAATCCGGATAAATTATAGAGAAAGCGCAGCAGTAAGCTGCGCTTTTTTACTTTTTGGTACATAATGCTTTCCGTAAAGAATTTTATTATTTTTACTTGACTATAACTTTTACTAAAGTTATCTTGATTTATTTCAAGATTCTTGTTGTAGTTCGTATGTTTTAACTAACATTTGCACAGATGAAAATAATATTAGAAAAATATCAAGAAGCAAAAGAGGGCGAAAACGTTCTTTATCTAGCTAATCTGAAGAATTTTAAAAATCTTCCTTTATCAGATCAGGAGATAAATTTTGCACAAGAGCAGCTTAAAAATGAGGTTAAACTAATCGAGTTTAACAGATACACACACAAAGTCTATTTATTTGTTTCTGATAAGGAATCCTATAAAACTAAGGATTTGGAATCGATGAGAAAGGATGCTTTCTCTCTCCATGGCAAAGTGCTAGAAAGTAAAATCTCAAATTTGTTTATTCTTGACCAATTAAATGATACCGAAGCTACATTAGCTTTTCTTGAAGGTATTTCCTTAAGTAACTATCAATTTCTTAAATATTTTTCGGATACGGAGAAATTAAAATTTTGTCTCGAAGCCATCGAATTAAGAAGTGATTCAGTAAGCCAAAGACAAATTGAGGAGCTAATTTCAGTAACTGAAGGTGTGAAGTTTGCTAGAGAACTAGTTGACGAACCATTAAGTTATCTTACAGCACAAAAATTGAGTGAAGAGATTCAAAGAATGGGTGATGAAGCTGGTTATTCTGTAGAAGTTTTTGGCAGAAAAAAAATTGAAAGCCTTAAAATGGGTGGACTTTTAGCCGTGAACAAAGGAAGTCTTGATGATCCAAGTTTTACCATTTTAGAATGGAAACCAGAAGGAGCTATAAATAAAAAACCAATTGTTTTTGTTGGGAAAGGTGTTGTTTACGATACTGGCGGTTTAAGTTTGAAACCTACGAAAGACAGTATGGATTTAATGAAATCGGACATGGGTGGTGCTGCTTCGGTAGCTGGTGCTATTTACTCAATTTCAAAAGCCAAATTACCTGTTCATGTTATTGGTTTAATTCCAGCAACAGATAATCGCCCTGGAGGAAATGCATATGTTCCTGGTGATGTTGTTAAAATGTACAATGGTAAAACGGTTGAGGTACTAAATACAGATGCTGAAGGTAGAATGCTATTGGCCGATGCTTTGAGTTATGCTGAGTCGTATAAACCAGAATTTGTTGTTGACTTAGCTACCTTAACAGGTGCAGCAGCTGTTGCTATTGGAAAATATGGTGTTGTTGCAATGGGAAATGAGGAAAGCAAATTTCAAATGGAACAACTAAAAAATTCTGGAGAAAAAGTGTACGAAAGAGTTGTTGAATTTCCATTTTGGGATGAATATGGTGAGTTGATTAAATCGGATATTGCAGATTTAAAAAACATAGGTGGCCGTGATGGTGGAGCGATCACAGCAGGGAAATTTTTAGAGCATTTTACGAACTATCCTTGGATTCATGTAGATATTGCTGGTCCAGCTTACCTTGGAGCAACAGATAATTATAGAGGTAAGGGTGGTACAGGTGTAGGTGTTCGTCTGCTATTTGATTTTATTAAGCAGTATCGCTCATAGGAATAAGTTAAAAGATAGTGCTCTTTTCTTGAATCTTTCTATTTTTGTATTTGATTAGCTTGATATTACTTCTTTTAGAGATGTATATCTATAATATAAATCTAAGAATCAAATTGTTTGCCTTTTTGTGTAAAGCAGTTTGATTAGATATTAACGATATAGCTAAGGATTCTTTTTTTGTCTTCCATTTATCAATATGGGTGGTTTAGACAGTTGAAATCAGGATTTTTAGTCCATTAATAAAAATATTTTTGATGAAAGACACTAAAATAAAAGTTGGAATAACTCAAGGTGATATAAATGGAATTGGATACGAGGTTATTATTAAAACCTTGATGGACAATAGAATATATGAACTTTGTACACCGATTATTTACGGCTCACCTAAGGTGGCAGCTTACCATCGTAAAGCATTGGATATCGAAGGATTTAGTTTGAATAACATTAAGGAAGTTAGCGAAGCTCATCCTAAAAGAGTTAATGTAATTAACTGTACAGATGAGAATATAAAAGTTGAATTAGGTAAATCTACATCAAGTGCCGGAGCTGCCTCATTAGCATCTTTAGAATCTGCAGTAAAGGATCTAAATGATGGAAGTATTGATGTTTTGCTAACAGCACCTATCAATAAAAAGAATATTCAGTCGAAGGATTTTGTTTTTCCAGGACACACAGAGTACTTAGAGTCGCGAATCAATTCGGGAAAATCTTTAATGTTGTTGATAAGCGAGAAATTGAGAGTTGGCGTTGTTACAGGACATATTCCAATTTCAAAAGTAGCCGAAGTGGTTACTAAAGAGAATATCATGAGCAAGCTTGATATCTTAAACACTTCTTTGAAAAAAGATTTTGGTATCAGACGTCCACGAATTGCCGTATTGAGTTTGAATCCACATGCAGGAGACGATGGATTAATCGGATCAGAAGAAAAGGATGTAATTATTCCTGCAATTGAAAAATCGAGAAAGAATGGCGTTATGGCACTAGGTCCATATCCAGCGGATGGTTTTTTTGGTTCGAATGATTATTCAAAGTTTGATGCAATTTTGGCGATGTATCACGATCAAGGTTTAACAGCCTTTAAAGCTCTGTCATTTGATTCGGGAGTGAATTTTACAGCAGGTTTATCTAAGGTTAGAACATCTCCTGCTCATGGAACAGCATATGCTATTGCAGGAACAAATGTTGCTTCTCCGGAATCTTTTCAGAAGGCACTTTATATGGCAATTGATGTTTATAGAAACAGAGAAAACTTTGAAGAGATTAATAAAGATCCTTTAAAGGTGTCAGAAGGAGCTAAAAATTCGTAAGGAATTGTTAACAAAATACTATAAAGAGCGGTTTGTTGTAAATCGCTCTTTCTTTTTTTGTTAAAAGGGAAGTATTGATTATAAAAATTGCATATTTTTGCATATTTTAAGGGACTAAACGAAAATTCAAATCATTTTTTATGTTTGAGTACATTAAGGGAGAATTGGTTGATTTAACTCCTACTTCAGTTGTTGTAGAAACGAATGGAATTGGTTATTATTTAAATATTTCATTGAACACATATTCTAAATTGTCTGGGCATAAAAATGCACAAGTTTATCTTCATCAGGTTGTACGAGAAGATGCACACTTGTTATTTGGTTTTATAGATGCCTCCGAAAGAAGTGTTTTTCGTCATTTAATATCCGTTTCGGGTGTTGGCGCTAACACAGCAAGAATGATGCTTTCTTCTTTAACACCTTCCGAAATTCAAACGGCTATTGTGTCGAGTAATGTGAAAACTCTACAAGGAGTGAAAGGGATTGGTGCTAAATCAGCACAAAGATTAATTATTGAATTAAAGGATAAACTAGGAAAAGATACAGATATAGCTGATATTTCTTTCTCACAGAACAATACTACTAAAGATGAAGCGTTATCAGCTTTAGTGATGTTGGGTTTTGCAAAGAATTCTGTAACCAAAGTTATCGATAAATTATTTGCTGCAAATCCATCTGCCAGTGTAGAGGATTTAATAAAGCTAGCATTGAAACAATTATAATTGAAGACCGTATTTGCTTTACTAACCTAAGGTAATCATCAATCATTGGAAAAACTATTAAAATATACTCTGACCTTATTTACCCTGTTGTTATGTAGCGCCATTGGTGGAAACTACAGTTTGAATGCTCGTAATTCGAGTGGTGAATTTCAAATTTCAAATTTACAACAGCAGGATACTACTAAGCGTGTTGTCTCAAAAAATGGACGATTGGTTAATAATAAATCTCCTTTTCATAAAGATAACCCAAACGCAAAAGATAGTACGCTTCGTTATCCTTTTGAAGATGAGAATGAAAACCAGGAATTTGGTTCTCAAAAAGAATCTCCTCTTTACCTTAAAGATCCAAAGAATATTCTAACATCAATTCAATATGATCCTGAAACGGGAAATTATATTTTGGTGAAGAGAATTGGCGAAATGGAGTATCGTCGAGGTATTAGTATGACTGCCGAAGAGTACAAGGAATACGAAGCGGAAAAATCGGTTCGCGATTACTGGATGGAAAGAAGTCGTAACGACGGAAATTCAGGTGGTAGTGAGTTGGTTCCAGAATTGAAATTAGGAGGCCAATTTGTTGATAAAATTTTTGGAAGCAATACCATTTCAATTAAACCACAAGGTTCTGCCGAATTAACTTTCGGAATTAATACAACTAAAGTTGAAAATCCTACACTTCCAGTAAACCTTCGAAAAACAACTAGTTTCGATTTTGATGAAAAAATTCAGATGAACGTTACGGGTACAGTTGGTGAGAAATTAAAAATGGACGTGAATTACAATACCGAAGCCACTTTTGATTTCGAAAACCAAATGCGCTTGGAATATTCCGGTGATGAAGATGAAATCATAAAAAAGATTGAGGCAGGTAATGTTTCTATGCCAATATCAAATACCTTAATTACAGGAGGACAAAACCTATTTGGGGTAAAGGCTCAATTGCAATTTGGTAAATTATCGGTTACATCGATTTTTTCGCAACAAAAAGGAGAAACTAGTGTTGTTGAAATGGAAAATGGCGCTCAAAAAAATGAGTTTGAGATTTCTGTAGATCAATATGAAGCCAATCGACATTTCTTTTTATCTAAATATTTCTACGATCATTACGATGAGTCCTTGCGCAATTTACCAGTTATAAATTCTGGTATTTCGATCAATAAAGTTGAAGTATGGATAACCAATAAGACCTCCAACTTTCAGAATTCTAGAAACCTTGTTGCATATGTTGATTTAGGTGAAAGCGCAGCTAACATTTCGAATCCAGGACAGTTTTCCCAAATAGGAACAGGAACATTACCAGGGAATGATTTGAATGATGTCTATCAGCAGATGACTACCACTTACTCTAACGTTAGAGATATTAATAGTGTAACAAGTACATTGGGACCTTTAGCTCCTGGATTTGCGAGTGGCACCGATTACGAAAAAGTGGAGAATGCTCGTAGGTTATCAGATTCAGAATATTCGATAAATGATAAATTAGGATACATTTCATTAAATCAAGCATTAAATGCTGATGAAGTTTTGGCAGTTTCCTATGAATATACCTATCGAGGACAAGTTTTTCGAGTTGGAGAATTTACAAGCGATGGAGTAAGTGCTCCACAAACCCTTATCATGAAATTGTTGAAAGGAACTAATTTGAATCCTACACTTCCTACCTGGGAGTTAATGATGAAGAATATCTATAATATTGGAGCTTACCAAGTTAATGCTGAGGATTTTATTCTGAATGTTCTTTATCAAAACGATCAGGCAGGTTCTCAATTGAATTATTTAGATGTTGATGGTGCTGGAAAGAATGAGATTTTACTAAGGTTGATGAACCTTGATAACTTGAATTCGCAATTAGATCCAAGTCCCGATGGGATGTTTGACTTTCTTGATGGTGTTACGATTAACTCTACAAACGGTCGAATTATTTTCCCATCGATAGAGCCTTTCGGTAGCTATCTAAGAAATGAAATTAATGATAATGCCTTAGCAGATCAATATGTGTTCGAAGAGTTATATGAATTAACGCAGAATGAAGCACAGCAAATTGCCGAAAAAAATAAATTCTCATTAAAAGGAAGCTATAAGTCATCTACCAGCTCTGAAATTTCTTTGAATGCATTGAATGTTCAGCCAGGATCGGTTGAAGTTAAAGCCGGGGGAATTAAGCTTATAGAGAATATTGACTACACTGTAGACTACACACTAGGTAGAGTGAAGATTATTAACCAAGCTCTTTTGGAAGCTGGAACACCAATCTCTATCTCTTCGGAAAGTAATTCATTATTCAATATTCAGACAAAAACTTTGGTTGGGGTTCAAATGGATTACCAATTTAACAACGATTTTAATTTAGGTGCAACAGTTATGCACTTGTCTGAACAGCCTTTAACGCAGAAGGTAAATATTGGTGATGAACCTATTTCGAATACCATTTGGGGTTTAAATGGATCATATAGGACAGAATCGATGTTCTTAACCAATTTGGTTGATAAACTTCCATTTATAGAAACTAAGGAACCATCTCAAATTTCTATTGAAGGTGAATTTGCCCAGCTAATGCCAGGACATAATAAAGCGATTGGTAGCTCAGGAACGGCTTATATCGATGATTTCGAAGGAACTGAAACTTCTATTGATATGAAGAACTATAACTCCTGGGTTTTAGCAAGTACACCACAAAATCATCCCGATTTTAAAGAAGGAGATTTGAATAATGATTTGGCATATGGTTATAATCGAGCAAAATTAGCTTGGTATGTAATTGATCCGCTTTTTAATAGAAACACTTCAACTACGCCTGCTCATATTCGTTCTGATAAGGAGCAATTATCAAATCACTATGTACGTGAAATTTATGAAGAAGAAATTTGGCCAAATAAGGAAACTGCAACTGGAGTTCCTACGAATATTTCGGTTCTAAATTTAGCCTATTACCCATCGGAAAAAGGGCCATATAACTTCGATGTTGACGGATTTTCAGATATTTCAACAGGTATGAATGAGGATGGAACCTTGAGAGATCCGGAAACTCGTTGGGGAGGTATTATGCGTAAGATTGAAACCAATGACTTTGAAGCTGCAAACATTGCATATATCGAGTTTTGGATGATGGATCCATTTGCTTATGACAAGACGCATAAAGGTGGTGATGTGTTAATCAACCTAGGGAATATTTCAGAGGATATTTTACGTGACTCAAGAAAGGGATTTGAGAATGGTTTGCCAACTGACGAAGTGGTTACACTTGTGGATAGTACAAAATGGGGACGAGTTCCTTTGGTTCAGTCTCTTGTGAATGCTTTCGATAACAATACCAATTCTAGAAAATATCAAGATGTTGGTTTGGATGGATTAAGTTCAGAGGATGAATTGTCGCATTATAAAGAATATATACAAGCTATTTCAATCTCGGCTAATTTAGGTTCTGGTTCAGAAGCATACGTTTTAGCTCAGAATGACCCTTCAAGTGATGATTATCATTACTTTAGAGGTGCAGATTACGATAGTGATGAAGTGAGTATTTTAGATCGTTACAAACAATTTAATGGTCCAGAAGGTAACTCTCCAACTTCTTCGGGAAGTGGATATCCTACATCTGCTACTACTTTACCTGATGTTGAAGATATTAATCATGACAATACGTTAAGTGAGTCAGAGGCATATTATCAATACAAGGTACATTTAGCTCCTGATGAAATGGAGATTGGTCAGAATTTTATTGTTGATAAGGTGACCAGTAATGTTGATTTAGCAAATGGAACTCCAGGAACTGTAAATTGGTATCAGTTTAAGATTCCTGTTGATGAATATGAAAATACATATGGTAACATAAGTGATTTTACATCAATTCGATTCATGAGAATGTTCATGAAAGATTTTGAAGAAGATGTGATTTTAAGATTTGCGACACTTGATTTGGTAAGAGATGATTGGAGAAGATACGATCAGTCGATTAACGAAGATCCTTTAGATGGTTCTCTTTCCGATGCAGGCTTTGATATTACAGCCATTAACATTGAGGAGAATGCCAGCAAGGAACCAGTGAATTATATCTTGCCTCCAGGAATCGATCGTGTAGTTGACCCAAGTAATCCTCAATTAATTCAATTGAATGAGCAGGCAATCTTATTAAAAGTAACTGACTTAGAAGATGGAAAAGGAAAGGGAGCCTACAAAACCCTAAACATGGATATCAGAAAGTATGGTAAACTGAAGATGGATGTTCATGCCGAAGAAATTGAAGGTTATACACTGAATGATGAAGAAGTACATGTTTTTATTCGTTTGGGAGCTGATTATCAGGATAACTACTACGAATATGAAATTCCATTGAAATTAACCGAACCGGGAATTTACGATGGGAATAATGATAATGATCGTTTAAGTGTATGGCCTGATGAGAATCGTTTTGATTTCAAACTTCGCTTATTCCAAACGATTAAACAATTACGTAATGATGGTTTACGAGAAGCCGGTTCCACATTGCAATACTCAGATGTTTATGATGTAAGGGTTGGTGACATTACCAACGATGCAGATCCATTACACGCGGATCATATTGTTAGAATCAAGGGTAATCCTAATTTAGCAAATGTAAAAACCGTAATGATTGGTGTTAAAAATCCTGACGAAGATGCTTCAGGAAGTGATGATAATTTACCTAAATCAGTAGAAGTTTGGTTGAATGAGTTACGTTTATCAGATTTTGATGAAGACGGTGGATGGGCTGCGAATCTAAGAGTAACAACTAAATTAGCAGATTTTGGTACGGTAACTTGGGCAGGAAGCAAAATTACTTCGGGTTTTGGTGGTATTGAAGATGGTGTAAACGATCGTTACAAAGATGATATTTTCCAATATGACCTTTCTGCAAGTTTTGAGCTGGGGAAATTCTTCCCAGAGAAATCAGGTGTTAGAATTCCATTGTATTACGCAATATCAGAAGAAACAATTAGTCCTGAATACAATCCGTTAGATCCTGATATTCCTTTGGACGTAGCATTGGAAAATGCCAACTCAAAAACAGAGAGGGATTCAATTGAGCGTATTTCACAGGAATATACGAAGCGAAAAAGTTTTAACTTGACCAATGTTCGAATTGAAAAAGCTGAAGGGAAGCCTAAATTATTGGATGTTTCCAATTTAGCAGTTACCTATTCCTTCAACGAAACTTATTCTAGAGATGTAAATACGATACGTGATCTTGAAAAGAATTACCGAGGAGTATTGAGCTATAATTATAACAACAGACCCAAAAATGTTCAACCATTTAAAAAGGTAAAAGCATTTCAGAAACCAATGTTTCGTTTGTTGAAAGATTTTAATTTCTACTATTTACCAACTCAGCTTTCTTTCCGATCGGATTTGCAAAGATATTATCGAGAAATTGAGAAGCGAAACATTGATGAGCCGGGGATTAAAATCAAACCTACTTTTGATAAAGATTTTGTTTGGTACCGTTATTACGATTTAAAATACAACTTAACCAAAGGATTGAAGTTCGATTTTTCGGCAACAAATACATCTCGTATTGATGAGCCTGAAGGAATTGTTGATAGAGATAGAGACAGAGAAACGTATAACATTTGGAAAGATTCGATTTGGAACAATTTAATGGATGGAGGTCGAAATATTCAATACCATCATAACTTTAATGTTACCTATACGGTTCCTATTAATAAGATTCCATTTTTAAATTGGACCTCACTAAACACGCGTTATTCTGGTTCATATGATTGGAATGCTGGGGCAATAACATCTGATACTATAGAGCTAGGAAACACAATTCGAAATTCGAATAACATACAAGTTAATGGCCAGTTGAACATGGTTAATTTGTATAATAAAGTAGGTTTACTAAAGAAAATTAATCGAAAATATAGTTCGAATCGAAAATACAAGAAGAAAGCTAAAGATTATAAAAAGGTTAATTTTGAGAGCAATGTTGATGAATTAAAGGCTGGAATTCCAACTTCGATTTACCATAAGCTAATGACCACAGATATTACTGTTAAGGCCTATGATAAGCAAGGGAAAGAGGTTAAGCTTAAAGTAAAAGCGGTAACAGGCAACAGAGCGAAAATTACATCAAGTGTTAACGTAAAAGATGTAAGAGTTAGGGTAAATGGTCGACTAACCGAAAAAGATGGTATACTCGCTATAATTGGAGAGAATTTCTTGAGAACTTTAATGAGTGTACGGAATATCTCTCTTAATTATTCGGAGATTAATTCTACCACTTTACCAGGATATTTGCCACAAACGAATTATTTCGGAGGTGAATCATATAATGGAACAAAGGCACCAGGTTTTAATTTCTTAGTTGGTAATCAAGACAAAAGTTTTGCTAGAAATGCAGCTGCTGATGGATGGATTACTACTGACGAGGCACTGAATGAACCCTTTGTAATGACTCACACTCAGAACTTCACAATTCGTAGTACTATTGAGCCAGTTAAAGGATTGAAGATAGACTTGACTGCAAACCGTAATTTTTCTAGAAATAGAAGTGAGTACTATATCTACGACGAAGGGAATGACGAGTTTAGTGCCGAGAATTTAGTGAAATCGGGTAATTTTAGCATGAGCTTCTTAAGTCTGAAGTCAGCATTCTTTACCATTGGTAATACTGGAGATTATTCTTCTGAATATTTTGATGAATTCCTGACGAATCGAAAATTAGAATCGATGCGATTGGCTAAGAATCGATATGGGGAAGATTATTTAAATCAGAAAGAAACGATTGTAATTGGAGAAGGTGTCAATCAGCAAACTGTTGAAACGGGTTATTATGAGGGCTATGGTCCAACTTCTCAAGAAGTGCTTATTCCAGCCTTTCTGAAAGCATATGGTGGAGGAGGAAGTAAGTATAATAAGCTATTCCCAAGCATCACGAAGATGATGCCGAACTGGAGGGTAACATTTGATGGTTTATCGAAATTACCACTTATAAAAAGATACTTTAAATCGATAAACCTTAGTCATGCGTATACTTCTACTTATGATGTAGGTTCTTACAATACGAATTTAACATACGAAGCTGGCGACGATGGTTATAGTATTATTCAAGATATGTCGAATAACTTTTTACCTATGTATGAAGCCAACTCTATTTCAATTAACGAACAGTTTAATCCTTTGATTAATGTTGATATGATGTGGAAAAATAATTTCACTACAACATTCGAAATTAAACGAACACGTAATTTAATATTGAGTCTTGCAAATACGCAGTTAACTGAGGTTGCTTCAAGCGAATTTATATTTGGGTTAGGTTATCGATTTGACAATTTAGGGTTAATTATCGGTCAGGGGTCGAGTCAGAAGAAATTTAATAGTAGTTTAAATCTTCGTGGAGACTTGTCTATTAGAAAGAATAATACAATTATTAGAAAGATTGTTGATGAAGTTGATCAATTGACATCGGGGCAGAAAGTTGTAACTATAAAAATGTCGGCAGATTATGTTTTAAGTAGTCGTTTCAACCTTCGTTTATATTACGATAGAATTGTTAACGAGCCTTATGTTTCTCTTTCTTATCCAACTACAACAACCGAATTTGGTGTTAGTGTACGCTTTACCTTAGCTAATTAATACGGATGAGTTGATTTATTTGGGATAAATGGAATGAGTAAGAATAAGTTGTAAAACAGTGAAAACTGAAAGAAGTCATATTTTATAATTGGAAAAAAAATGTAAATTTGGGGCAAAATAAAGAACTAGACTTAAACAAGAATTATCATGAACGTACCTGAAAATTTAAAGTTTACAAAAGATCACGAATGGATTCGTGTTGAAGGTGATGCAGCCTTTATTGGTGTTACTGATTTTGCTCAAGGAGAATTAGGTGATATCGTTTTTATCGAAGTTGAAACTGAAGGTGAGACTTTGGATAGAGAAGAAGTTTTTGGAACTATTGAAGCTGTAAAAACTGTTTCTGATATGTTTATGCCATTGAGTGGTGAAGTATTGGAATTCAACGAGAAGTTGGAAGATGCTCCAGACTTGGTAAACTCTGATCCTTATGGTGACGGTTGGATTATTAAAGTAAATATTGCTGAAGCTTCAGAACTTGAAGAATTACTTTCTGCAGAAGCTTACAAAGCTTTATTGTAAGGATTCAATAAGATATAAAGCCCTTCATACATTGTGTGAGGGGCTTTTTTTTGCTTTATATATTTGTGTTTAGAGCAAAAAAAAAGCAGGCTCAAAAGCCTGCTTTTCAAATATATGAGAATTGTATATTACAATTTCTTTTTTACTTCGGTTTCTTCGAAAGCTTCTACCATATCGCCAACTTTAATGTCGTTGTATTTCTCGATATTCAATCCACATTCGTAACCTTTTGCAACTTCTTTCACATCATCCTTGAATCGTTTCAATGAACCAAGAGCTCCGGAGTAAATAACGATACCTTCACGAATTAAACGAATCTTAGAACTACGCTTAATCTTACCTTCACGAACAATACAACCTGCAATTGTACCAACTTTAGATATATTGAATGTCTCAGTAACCTCAACAGTAGCCACAATCTCTTCTTTAATCTCAGGAGAAAGCATACCTTCCATTGCAGATTTCAATTCTTCGATAGCATCGTAGATAATTGAGTACAATCTGATATCGATTTCTTCCTTCTCAGCAATTCGTCTTGCTCCGATTGAAGGTCTTACTTGGAAACCAACAATAATCGCGTTAGAAGCGGTTGCAAGCATAACATCTGATTCAGAAATCTGACCAACAGCTTTATGAATAACGTTTACTTGAATTTCTTCAGTTGATAGTTTGATTAATGAGTCAGAAAGTGCCTCAATAGAACCATCCACGTCACCCTTAACAATAACGTTAAGTTCCTGGAAGTTTCCGATAGCAATACGACGACCAATTTCATCAAGAGTAATATGCTTCTGAGTTCTCAGACCCTGCTCACGCTGTAATTGCTCACGTTTGTTAGCAATACCACGAGCTTCCTTCTCACTCTCCATTACATTGAAATTGTCACCCGCTTGTGGTGCACCATTCAAACCAAGAATCAATGCTGGTTCCGAAGGACCAACTGCATCAATTTTCTTACCACGTTCGTTAAACATAGCCTTAACGTGACCAGTGTAACTACCTGCTAGTAGAATATCACCAACTTTAAGTGTTCCTGCTTGAACCAATAAAGTTGTAACGTAACCTCTACCTTTATCTAGTGATGATTCAATTACTGAACCAATCGCACGTTTCTTTGGATTTGCTCTCAATTCAAGTAGTTCAGCTTCAAGCAATACTTTTTCAAGTAACTCTTCGATGTTAACACCGTTTTTCGCTGAAATTTCCTGACACTGATATTTACCACCCCAGTCTTCAACCAGGTAGTTCATGTTAGCAAGTTCACTCTTAATTCTTTCTGGATCTGCACCATCTTTATCGATCTTATTGATCGCAAATACGATTGGTACACCTGCTGCACTTGCGTGATTGATTGCCTCAATTGTTTGTGGCATCACGTTATCATCGGCAGCAACAATAATAATAACAATATCGGTAACTTGAGCACCACGAGCACGCATTGCTGTAAAGGCTTCGTGACCCGGTGTATCAAGGAAAGAAACACGTCTTCCATCATCAAGTTTCACATTGTAAGCACCAATATGCTGAGTAATACCCCCTGCTTCACCATCGATTACATTCGCATGACGAACATAGTCAAGTAATGATGTTTTACCGTGGTCAACGTGACCCATTACGGTAACAATAGGAGCTCTGTCAATTAAATCTTCTTCTTTGTCTTCTTCTTCAATAATAGACTCCTGAATTTCAACACTAACGAATTCGGCTTCGAAACCGAACTCATCAGCAACAACTGAAATTGTCTCAGCATCCAATCGTTGATTGATTGATACAAATAGACCAAGTCCCATACATGTTCCGATAATTTGGTAACTGGCACTTCCATCATGGTTGCTAATTCGTTCACAGTCACAAATTCTGTCAGCTTAAGAACGTTCTTTTCAGCTTCAATTTGTTCTGCAATTTTCTCACGTTTCGCACTTTCAACTTCACGCTTATCGCGACGGTGCTTTGAGCCTTTCGATTTTCCACCCTTAGATGTTAATCTAGCTAAAGTATCTTTAATTTGCTTTTGAACATCTTCTTCGCTAACCTCTTTTTTAACAGCTTTCTTCTTCTTCAGTTTAGAAAATCTAGAAGCTCCAGCACCAGTACCTCTTACTCTACCTTCCGTTGAGTTTGTTGGTTTTCCTGGTTTTCCTGGTTTTGCTTGCCCTGGGTTAGCTACATTTACTTTTTCAGTATCTTTTCTAATTCTTTTACGCTTTTTACGCTGATTAGAAGATACTTTCTCTTTGTTTCCTGCACCAGGTTTCTTTTCTACCGGAAGTTCAATTTTTCCAATAACCGTAGGACCTGTTAATTTCTTGGTAGAAGATTTATAAATTTCTTCTTTCCCTGTCTCTGAGCTATCTTGAGCATTAGGCTTAGGAGAAGCAACTTTTTGTTTTTCTCTTCTTTCCTCCTCTTTCTCAGCTTTTGTTTTTTTGGCAGGGCGAGTTTTTTGATTTAACGAAGCCAAATCAATTTTACCCACCACTTTAAGCTCATCTTTTTTCTCCTCTTTAGGAGCTTGAGCTTTTTCCTCTTTTTTCGGGGTTTCCATTTTAACAGTTTGGTCATCCTGAACAGGCTTTTTAGCAGATTCAGATGGTTGTTCAGTAACTTCTTCTTTTGCAGGTTGAGCCTTTTCAACTACCGGTTTCTCAACAGCTTTTTCTGCTTTAGGAGCCTCTTTCTTTGGTTCCTCAGACTTTACTGGTTCAACAGGTTTCTCTTCCTTCTTTATTTTAGGTTCAGTTACAACTTCCTGCTTCACAGCTTTAGGTTGTTTCGACTTAGGCTTAAGTGCATCTAAATCAATCTTACCTACTACTTTAACAGGATCTTTAGCAACTGGCTTTTCTACTACTATTTCAGCAACTTCTTCTTTGCTACTCTTTTCTGGTTCCGAATCTTCTGAAACATTTTCAATTGAAACTGTTTCTTTCTTCTCACGCGTGCTCTTCAGATTTACTTTCTCGGATTCCTTCTTCAGATTCAAATCTGAACTATATTCTTTTGCAAGAATATCATAAGCCTCTCCGGACACTTTGTTATTAGGGTTTGAATCCATTTCAATCCCTTTTTTGTTCAAGAATTCCACAATAGTAGTAATACCTACATTGAATTCTCGTGCTAGTTTACTAAGTCTTATATTTTTATTGACTTTTGTCATATTCTGAAGTTAACTGTTAAATGTCCCGTTATAATAATTTACATCATGATTCTGAAGAATTTAATTATTCGAACTCGGATCTAAAAATATTCAAAATATCATTAATAGTCTCGATCTCAAGATCTGTTCTTTTTTCTAATTCCTCTGCTGTAAGTTCCAACACAGAACGGGCAGTGTCGCAACCTATTTTCTTAAATTCTTCGATGATCCAAGCTTCAATCTCATCATTAAATTCTGACAAGTTTACATCTTCTTCACCTTCAACCTCACTTTGTACTTTCTCACGATAAACGTCTATTTCGTAACCAGTAAGTTGACCTGCAAGTTTTATATTTAAACCACCTTTACCAATTGCCAAAGATACTTCTTCTGGATTTAAGTATACTTCAGCTTTGCTAGTTTCATCGTTAAACTTAACCGAGTTTACTTTGGCTGGGTTAAGTGCACGTGAAATAAACAAAGAGGTGTTTGTTGTATAATTAATGACGTCGATATTTTCGTTTCTCAACTCACGAACAATACCGTGAATTCTCGATCCTTTCATACCAACACAAGCTCCAACAGGATCAATACGCTCGTCGTATGATTCTACTGCAACCTTTGCTCTCTCACCAGGAGTACGAACGATATTTTTGATTGTAATCAATCCATCAAAAATCTCAGGAACCTCAAGTTCAAATAAACGCTCAAGGAATACAGGAGATGTTCTGGATATAATAATAAGAGGACTGTTGTTTTTCACTTCAACACGAACAACAACCGCTCTCAGAGTTTCACCTTTACGGAAATAATCCGAAGGAATCTGCTCTGTTTTTGGCATAATCAACTCGTTACCTTCATCGTCGATAACAAGAATCTCTTTTTTCCAAATCTGATAAACTTCACCAGTGATAATCTCACCAATCCTGTCTTTGTAAGTATTAAAGATATTATCCTTCTCAAGCTCCATAATACGAGCTGATAGGTTTTGACGAAGTGTCAGAATTGAACGACGTCCAAAATCTAAGAATTTAACTTCATCAGTTACCTCTTCACCAAGTTCATAATCTTCATCTATTTTCTTAGCTTCAGATAGTGTGATTTGAAGGTTTTTATCTTCAATATCAGCATCAGCAACTACTTCACGATTTCTCCAAATCTCCAAATCACCCTTGTCAGGGTTAATGATGATGTCAAAGTTTTCATCAGTACCGTAATTTTTCAATAGAAGGTTTCGGAATACATCTTCCAAAACACTCATCATGGTTGCACGATCGATGTTTTTTAACTCTTTAAATTCTGAAAAAGTTTCAATAAGATTCATATGACTCAGCGATTCACTTGTTAAAAAGTAATTATATCTTTTGTTGATTTAATTTGATCAAATTTGAAAGTGTAAGACTTAACAACGAGTTGCTTTTTCTTTTTTCCTTCAACTTTAATTTTTTCCTCAACTTCAATTTCTATTTCTTCATCACCTACGGTGATTAATTTTCCTATAAATTTAAGTCCTTCTGTCGTTAATACCTCAACATCTTTGTTTAAAAATTTGTGGTATTGCTTAAGAACTTGAAAAGGTTGACCAATACCTGCAGATGTAACTTGCAATTCAAAGTCCTCTATCTCACGATCAAAGTGCTTTTCAATTGCGCGGCTTAACTCAATGCATGTAATGATTGGCACTCCTTGTAAACTGTCGATCGCAATATAAATTGCGTTCCCTGCTGAAACGCTAAGCTCAACCAAAAATAGGTCGGTATCAGCAATTTCATTTTCAACAATTTCAGTTATAATTTTTTTATCAATCATATATCGGTTAATGTCAATAAAATAGGGGACTTTTTGTCCCCTAAAGTTCACGTACTGCTTACTTTTCGATGCAAAATTAGATATAAATGTTCTAAAAAACAAATGAGACTCTTCTAAATTATTGTATTCTAATTGCTAATGAATATTTATTTTGCCTGATAATGAGAATTTTTGGACAAGTTCCTTAAAATCTATTGTTTAATAATCGGTACTAGATTCGGTGAAATGAACTTCAAGGGATGATGAGTAGAATTAAAAATGAAAGAATACGAATGGTTCGTGCTTGGGATTTTGGATATAGCTGGGATAGGCTTTGTTGACTAGTTTTTATACATTTGTTGCTAAGCCCTATACACAATTGCCTATGACGATAGAAAATAGATTCAAAAAGAAAATTGTAAATGATCCGGTTCACGGTTTTATTCATATCCCATCAGGAATATCATACGAGTTGGTTGAGCATTCTTTTTTTCAGCGTTTAAGAAGGATTAAGCAATTAGGCTTGACTTTCCTAGTGTTTCCTGGAGCCTTTCATAATCGATTTCAACATGCTTTAGGGGCAACTCATTTAATGAGTTTGGCAATTGAAACCATTCGCTCAAAGGGGCATGTGATTACAGAAGAGGAAGAAGAGGGAGTTTATGCTGCAATTTTATTACACGATATAGGACATGGTCCTTTTTCACATGCTTTAGAGTACAGTATCGTTAATGGGATAACGCATGAACGCATTTCGGAATTGTTTATGAGCCGACTAAACCAACAATTCGAAGGAGAACTTAGTTTGGCGATTCAAATTTTCAAGAATGAATATCCTAAACGATTTTTAAATCAGTTGGTGTCTAGTCAATTAGATATGGATCGATTGGACTATTTAAGAAGGGATAGTTTTTTTGCCGGTGTGACTGAAGGAGTCGTTGGATCGGCACGAATCATTAAAATGCTAGATGTTAGGAATGATCAGTTGGTAGTCGAGGCAAAGGGAATCTATTCTATTGAGAAGTTTTTAATAGCACGACGTTTAATGTATTGGCAGGTATATTTGCATAAAACGGTTATTGCTGCAGAGGAAATGCTTGTTTATATTCTGAAGAGGGCTAAATATCTTGCTGAACGTGGGGAGGAATTATTTGCAACACCATCTTTGCAGTATTTTTTATACAATAAAGTGGGAGAGTTGGAGTTTGAGAACCCAAATCCTGTGTTAGATGGTAAAAGTGCTTTGGAGGTTTTTGCTGATCTGGATGATGATGATATCATGGTGAGTTTAAAAGTATGGTCAAATCATAGTGATCGAGTACTTTCTTATCTATGTAAGTGCATCCGCGATCGACAATTGTATAAAATTGAGATTCAAAAAACTGCTTTTACTAAAGAATATATTGATCAGGTAAGAATGAAAGTGAAAAGTTATTTTGCTTGTTCAAATCATGCTTTAGACTTTTTGGTGATTTCTAATTCGATTAGCAATAATGCGTACAGTTCTGATGATGATCAAATAAATATTCTTTATAAAGATGATAGCCAGTGTGACATTGGAGAGGCTTCGGATATGTTAGATGCTTCTGTTTTATCAAAAACAGTGAAGAAATACTACCTCTGTTACCCTAAAATTTAAGGTTTCTAGGTTCATGATTTTGATAAGATAAGTTGATTTTCACAACAATTTATCTGTTTGTTTCTTTCTTGATAAAGCAGGCAATGGACGAAAAAATTTCATGTGCATGAAATAATTATTAGATTTGCAGAAATTTTTTTCTTATTAATCAACGATATTGGATGATTTGTTTTTGAGTATTTGCTCAGAAAATCAGGAATAAAAAAGATCATTTAAGTGGTTTGATAAAAAGTAGAACAAATGGAATTTAGAGCACAAGATATTGCAGAGTTTCTGAACGGTGAAGTCGAAGGAGACGGAACTGTTGCAGTAAATAATGTATCCAGAATTGAAGAAGGTAAGCCAGGAACATTATCGTTTTTAGCCAATCCAAAATATGCACATTATATTTATGAAACTAAATCATCGATTGTTTTAGTAAATAAGGATTTTGTAGCTGATAAAGAAATCGTAGCAACTTTAGTTCGTGTTGACGACGCCTATCAGGCTTTAGCGCAACTGCTTGAGATGTATGAGCAGAGCAAACCTCAGCATGTTGGAGTTGAGCAGCCTTCGTTTGTGAGTAAAACAGCACAAGTTGGCGAACAAGTTTATATTGGAGCCTTTGCTTATATCGGTAGCAATGTTAAGCTTGGTAAGAATGTCAAGATTTATCCTCACTCTTATGTTGGAGATAATGTAATTATAGGTGATAACACCGTTTTAAACTCCGGAGTTAAAATTTATGAGAATTGCAAAATTGGTGCAGAATGTATTTTCCATTCGGGTGTTGTAATTGGTGGTGATGGTTTTGGGTTTGCTCCTTCATCAGCCAATAATTACAAAAAAGTTCCTCAGGTAGGTAATGTTGTGATTGAAGATCATGTAGAGATTGGCGCAAATACCTGTGTTGACAGAGCAACGATGGGATCAACTATCATTCGTAAAGGAGTGAAGTTGGATAACCTAATTCAGGTGGCACACAATGTTGAAATTGATGAAAATACGGTGATTGCTTCTCAAACAGGGCTTGCAGGGAGTACCAAAATTGGTAAGAATTGCATGATTGGTGGGCAAGTTGGTTTTGCTGGGCACATTAGTATTGCTGATGAAGTAAAAATTGCAGCGCAATCCGGGCTTGGGAAAAATATCAAGAAAGTTGGAACGGTTGTTCAAGGATCACCTGCTTTTGAATTCGGTCCATACCAAAAATCATATGTGTTGTTCAAGAACCTGCCTAAAATGCGTGAGCAAATCATGACATTGGAGAAGGAGTTGAAAGAATTGAAGAAAGAATAAAAGAAAGTTTTCTTTCAATTATTAAACCTGGAATTAAAAATATTGGTGTCAAGTTATGGCTGATAAACAAAGAACTTTAGCAAAAGAATTTTCTCTTTCGGGGAAAGGTTTACATACAGGGGTAGAGGTTTCAATTAAATTTTTGCCTGCACCAGAGAACCATGGTTACCAGTTCAGAAGAGTTGATCTTGAAGGACAACCAACAATAAAAGCTAGTGCCGAATATGTTGGCGATACGTCTAGAGGAACAGTTTTAGAAAAGGGTGATGTGAAAGTTCAAACAGTTGAGCATGCCTTATCCGCTCTTTACGGTTTAGGTGTTGATAACTGCATGATTGAGATGAACTCTCCTGAACCTCCTATCTTGGATGGAAGTGCAAAGTTTTATGTAGAAGGAATAGAGGAAGTTGGAATTGTTGAGCAAGATGCGGTTCGTGAATACTACGTTGTAAAAGAGAGAATTACTTATAAGGATGAAGCTCGTGGATCAGAATTAATAATTCTGCCGGATAATGAGTTTAGTGTAAATACTATGATTTCTTTTGACTCGAAAGTTTTGAGAAATCAGTTTGCGAGCATGAATAGTTTGAGCGAATACAAGAACGAGATTTCGATGTGCCGTACATTCGTCTTTGTTCGTGAGCTAGAATTTCTTTTAAATAACAACCTTGTAAAAGGTGGTGATTTAGATAATGCGATTGTAATTATGGATCAGCCAATGGAGCAGGCTGAGTTAGATCGTATTGCAGATTTATTTGATCACGAAAGTGTTGAAGTAAAAGAAGGCGTTCTTAGTAATGTAGATTTGTATTTCGATAACGAATGTGCCCGTCACAAATTGCTTGATGTAATTGGTGATTTAGCACTTTGTGGTAAGTTTATAAAAGGTAGAGTTATTGCAACCTGCCCAGGTCACGGTCCTAATACCGAGATGGCTAAAGTATTAATCAATAGAATTAAAAAAGAGATGGGAAAAGATTCAGTACCGGCTTACGATCCTAATAAAGAGCCTGTTTTAGACATTAATGGGGTAATGAAATTGTTACCACATCGTCCTCCATTTTTGTTGGTTGACAAGATTATCGATATTCAAAGCGATAGCATCGTTGGGGTAAAAAATGTTTCAATGAACGAACCATTTTTTGTTGGTCACTTCCCGGGAGAACCTGTAATGCCGGGTGTTCTTATGGTTGAAGCTATGGCTCAATGTGGAGGTATTTTAGTTTTAAGTCAGGTTGATGATCCAGAGAATTATGGAACTTACTTTCTGACTCAAAACAATATCAAGTTTAGAAAAAAGGTTGTTCCAGGCGATACCTTAATTTTTAAATTAGAATTCTTGTCGCCTATTCGTCGTGGAATTGCTAATATGAGAGGTTTGGCTTATGTGGGTGATACCATTGTAGCTGAAGGTGAGTTCATGGCTCAGATTGCCAAGAAGAAGTAAGAATTTTTAACTACTACGATGCACACTCTTATTTTATTTGGGGTTTGCCAGTAAATAAAAAATATAAAATGAAGCAACCCTTAGCTTATGTACATCCGGAGGCAAAAATTGCCGACAATGTAGTTATCGAACCTTTCGTAACTATAGACAAGGATGTTGTGATTGAAGAAGGAACACGTATTGGTTCTAATGCAACCATTCTTGAAGGTACACGTATTGGAAAAAACTGTAATGTATTTCCAGGTGCTGTAATTGGTGCTGTACCTCAGGATTTGAAATACCGTGGCGAAAAGACAACTGTTGAGATTGGAAATAATACAACAATTCGCGAATGTGTAACTATTAATAGAGGAACAGCTGCAAAAGGTAAAACTGTTGTAGGTGATAACTGCTTACTAATGGCTTACTCTCACATTGCTCATGACAGTATCTTGGGTAATAATATTATTATTGGAAATGCTTCTCAGATTGCTGGTGAAGTTGTGATCGATGATTTCGCTATTTTAAGTGGACTTGTGGCTGTGCACCAATTTGTACACATTGGTTCACATGTAATGGTTTCAGGTGGATCATTAGTTCGTAAAGATATTCCTCCATTTGTGAAAGCAGCTCGTGAGCCAGTTTCATATGTAGGAGTTAACTCAATCGGTTTACGTCGTCGTGAGTATTCGAACGATAAGATTCGTGAGATTCAGGATGTGTATCGTTACCTTTACCAAAAAGGAATGAATAATTTCGCAGCGATTGAAGCAATTGAAGCAGAGATGCCAGCTTCACCAGAGCGTGATGAGATTATCCTTTTCGTTAAGAACTCAAAAAGAGGTATTATGCGTGGGTATTTCCCAGAATAATCCCGATAGATTTATCTAGCGGAATTATATCATTATTTCCCTGAGTAATCCATCGCTTTAAACGATATAAAAAAAAGAGAGGCTTTCAATTGAAAGGCTCTCTTTTTTTGCTTGAATATCTAAATGTACTTGTTGAATTCTCCCTTTTTAAAGGGAGATGTCCGATAGGACAGAGGGGTGAAAGCACACCCTTTCGCCTGTCGGCACTTTCCCAGAAAGAATCTTTAGTTTATAGGTGGTTATTAATCTTCTTTTATAGGATTCCAACCTTGTGCTTGCAATTCAATTTCGACACCATCTCTTGTTACTAAGTATTTGCCTTTTGATTCATTTGTGATGTGTCCAATCACTTTCACATCTTCCATCTCCTCAATCGCATCAAATTTGTCTAGAGGTACGGTGAAAAGTAATTCGTAATCTTCACCACCATTAAGCGCAAAAACTGAATAGTTCATATTCAACTCCTCTGCCATTTTATGAGTTTCGTAATCAATAGGGATTTTCTCTTCGTAAATCTGACAACCCACTTTTGAATCTTCACAAATATGGAAGAGTTCCGATGATAAGCCATCAGAAACATCAATCATGGCTGTAGGAACGATTTTAGCGTCTTGTAAGCTCTCAAAAATATCTTTTCTAGCCTCTGGCTTTAACTGACGCTCTAGGATGTAATCGTGACCTGTTAGGTCTGGTTGAATCTCCGGGTTATTTTCGAAAATACGTTTCTCTCTATCTAATAGTTGAAGACCAGCATAGGCTGCTCCCAGATTACCTGAAACGCAAATTAAGTCGTTAGCTTTTGCTCCGCTACGATATGCGATTTGATCTTCATCAGCTTCACCAATGGCAGTTACTGAGATGCAAAGTCCCGTTAGTGATGAAGTCGTGTCACCACCAACTAAATCGACATTATATTTCTCGCACGCCATATTTATGCCTTCATAAATCTCATCAATGGCTTCGAGAGTGAAACGCTTTGAAATCGCTAAAGAAACAGTCACCTGCTTAGGCTCAGCATTCATGGCGTAAACATCAGAAACATTTACGACAATTGCTTTATACCCTAAATGACGCAGAGGTGTATACATCAAATCGAAATGAATCCCTTCAACCAAAAGATCAGTTGTAACAACAGTTTTTTTGTTTTTGCAATCAATAACAGCAGCATCATCGCCAACACCAACATTGGAGCTTTCGTGTTTTAGCTTGATATTTTTAGTAAGGTGTTTAATTAGTCCGAATTCTCCTAATGTTGAGATATCAGTTCCTTTTGCATTGTTTTCTTGCATAATATCGTTTATATATTAAAGCTAATTTTTGATAGTATGCCGATATATAAATAAAAAGAGGCAAGAAGTTTGCGAACTTGACGCTCATTTATTTAGTAATCGGTATAATATCCTCAATTAATGATATTGAAATTTGACTGCAAAGGTAGATAAAAATTAGAAATGGAAAATCATACTTAAGTAATTGGTTTTTTTCTATTCATGAAGAAGAACGCTCTTTGATTATTTTTCTGATATGAATGTTGGTAGAATCGTGAAGAATACGCTTAAATATTTTGATGAAATTGAAAATTTTCAACTATTTCGGATTCTTTTTGCGGATGATTGATTGAAAACGTATCCTTTCCAATTTAATTACGTTATCTAATAAAAGGACTTCTAGGTATTTTATTTGCTTTTAGTAAAAAGATATCTAAATTCTTTATTATATTTGCATCAAATTTCATAGGGGCATGCACTTGTAAGTTAGCTTAATGATAAAGCAGTTGTTTGCGAAACTATAGCAATGTATTCTCCATTCGGATTTTTAATATTGAATTCTTTTATGAAAGTATTCCTTCGGGAGCTTTCTACTTGATACTTGAACAACATGGCTAAAGAAGAACAAGATAAAATATTGAACGAAGTCACGCAAAGTGATTACAAATATGGTTTTTCGAGTGACATCGATACAGACTCTATTGCAAAGGGTTTGAGCGAAGATGTGATTCGTCTGATTTCGTCTAAGAAAAACGAGCCGGAGTTCATGTTGGAATTTCGATTAAAAGCTTACCGTCATTGGTTAACCATGAAAATGCCTGAATGGGCACATCTGGATATTCCACCAATCGACTATCAGGATATTATTTACTATGCAGCTCCTGTCCAAAAGGCGAAGTTGGAAAGTATGGATGATGTAGATCCTGAGATTCGTGCAACTTTCGACAAACTGGGTATCCCTTTGGATGAGCAAAAGCTTTTATCGAATGTTGCTGTTGATGTTGTTATGGATTCATCTTCGGTGAAAACGACTTTTAAAGAAGCTTTAGCTGAGAAGGGAATTATTTTCTGTTCATTCAGCGACGCCGTTCAGGATCATCCGGATTTGATTCAGGAGTATATGGGAACGGTTGTTCCTTATCGCGACAATTTCTTTGCGGCTCTAAACTCTGCAGTATTTTCGGATGGCTCTTTTGTTTATATTCCTAAAGGCGTTCGTTGCCCAATGGAACTATCAACCTATTTCCGAATTAATGCGGAGAATACAGGTCAGTTTGAACGTACTTTGATCATCTGTGAAGACGAATCATATGTAAGTTACCTTGAAGGTTGTACGGCACCAATGCGTGATGAGAATCAATTGCACGCCGCAATTGTTGAGATCATCGTTAAGGATAATGCTGAAGTGAAGTATTCAACGGTTCAGAACTGGTATCCAGGAAACAAAGATGGCCTTGGAGGTATTTACAATTTTGTAACCAAGCGTGGAATTTGTGAAGGCGTTAATGCTAAGTTAATGTGGGCTCAGGTTGAAACAGGATCTGCAGTAACTTGGAAATACCCATCTACAATATTAAAAGGTGATGGTTCATCAAGTGAGTTCTACTCAGTAGCTGTAACCAATAATCATCAGCAAGCCGATACGGGAACGAAGATGATTCACATCGGTAATAACACAAAGTCAACGATTATTTCGAAAGGTATTTCTGCAGGGAAATCGAACAACTCTTACCGAGGATTGGTAAAAGTGGTTAAGAATTGCGAAGGCGCCCGAAATTTCTCACAATGTGATTCGCTTCTATTGGGCGATAAGTGTGGTGCACATACTTATCCTTATTTGGAAGTTCATAATAAATCGGCTAAAGTCGAGCACGAGGCAACCACCTCGAAAATTGGTGAAGATCAGATCTTTTATTGTAACCAGCGAGGTATCTCAACCGAGGATGCTATTGGCTTAATTGTTAATGGTTACGCTAAAGAGGTGATTAATAAAATGCCTATGGAGTTTGCTGTTGAAGCACAAAAACTATTGGCAATTAGCCTCGAAGGCTCTGTCGGATAATCAATATATAAAGTAAGTAGAACCCAACGCATAACTGCGACAAAATAGAAGTGACATGTTAAGCATTAAAAATTTACACGTTTCCATTGATGGAAAGAAATCCTAAAAGGGATTAACCTAGAAATAAAGCCAGGAGAAGTTCATGCTATCATGGGCCCTAATGGCGCAGGTAAAAGTACATTGGCTTCAGTTTTGGCAGGACGCGAACTTTTTGAAGTTACAGAAGGTGAAGTAGTTTTTGAACAAAAAGATCTTTTAGATCTGTCTCCAGAAGCTCGTGCAAAAGAAGGTATCTTCTTAGGCTTCCAGTATCCAATTGAGATTCCAGGTGTTTCAACTGTTAACTTTATGAAGACAGCTGTAAACGAGCATCGCAAGTATAAAGGATTAGAGCCCTTAAAAGCTGCTGATTTCTTAAAGTTGATGCGAGACAAAAAAAATCTGGTAGAGATCGATTCGAAGCTGACTAATCGTTCAGTAAACGAAGGTTTCTCTGGTGGAGAGAAAAAGAAAAATGAAATTTTCCAAATGGCTATGCTTGAACCTAAGTTAGCTGTATTGGATGAGACTGATTCAGGTTTGGATATTGATGCACTTCGTGTTGTCGCCAATGGGGTTAACAAATTGAAGAATGCAGAGAATTCAACTGTTGTGATTACTCACTATCAGCGTTTGCTTGATTATATTGTACCTGATGTAGTTCACGTTTTATTCGATGGACGTATCGTAAAAACTGCCGGTAAAGAGTTAGCGCTTGAATTGGAAGAAAAAGGATACGACTGGATTAAGGAAGAAAACGGAAAATAGTTGAACGCGATGAAGCAGTAGGTGAGATGTAATATCAACTTATTGTTTTGTGTCTAAATATTTAAACAAATGGCCGATATAAATACAATTAATAAGGATTTCGCAGATCTGTTCGAGCAAGGCAAAGAATTGCTTTCGAGTGGCTCTTCTGATCATATGAATGCAGCTCGTGAAAAAGCTTTCGTTCAATTTCAGGAATTAGGCGTACCTACTCTTGCCAACGAAAATTATAAGTACACAAATTTAGTTCCTGCATTTGATCATCCTTACACGGTTGATTTACAATACAGAACTGTAATTGGTGACTTGAATGAATTGTTTTACTGCGACGTTCCAGAGTTAGATACCAATTTGGTATTGCTTTCGAATGGTTGGTATTACAATCAGAATAGAGAATTAGATATTCCTAAAGGTGTTATTGTTTGTAGTCTGCAAGAAGCAGCTGAAAAGCATAGCGAAATTTTCGAGAAACACTACGGGAAATATGCTAAGCCAAACGAAGAAGGTTTGGTTGCGCTAAACACAGCTTTAGCTAAGGATGGTGTTTTTATTTACGTTCCTAAAAATATCGTAGTTGAAAAGCCTATTCAGGTGATTAACCTACTTCGTTCAGATCGTGATTTAATGGCGACTCAACGTAACCTGGTTGTGATTGAAGAAAATGCTCAGGCAAAATTAATTTTTTGTGATCATACGCTAACTCATAACAAATACTTATCGAATACAGTAAGTGAGATTAATGTCGCTAAAAATGCAGTTTTCGATTTATATACCTTGCAAAATCAGCATTTGAATGCAACTGTGCTAAACTCTGTGTTTATTCGTCAGGAAGCAAATTCAAATGTATTGACTAATACACTATCTCTATATGGTGGAATGATTCGTAACAATCACTACACTTTATTCGATGGAGAGCATTGCGAAAATCATACTTACGGTATGTATTTGATGGACCGTCAGCAGCATGTTGATAATTTTACTTTTGCAGATCATGCTAAGCCTAATTGTGTAAGCAATGAGCATTTCAAAGGTGTAATGGATGATGATGCGACTGCAGCTTTCACAGGAAAGATTCACGTTCGTCGCGATGCACAAAAAACAGAGGCTTATCAGAGTAATAACAACCTCCTGTTATCCGAGAATGCTGTTATCAACACAAAGCCTCAGTTAATTATCGATGCTGATGATGTGAAGTGTAGTCATGGTGCAACTGTTGGTCAGATGGATGATGACGCTTTATTTTACCTACGTGCTCGTGGTATTCATGAAGAAGAAGCTCGTATGATGTTGATGTTTGCTTTTGCTCACGAAATCATCGAGAAAATTAGAGTTGACGCCCTTAAAGATCGTATTGACGAATTGGTTGAAAAACGATTAAGAGGCGAAATCTCTAAGTGTAATACATGTGCAATTGCTTGCAGTAACTAGGATTGTATTTTTTTTAGAATGACAATAGATATCGAAAACATACGTAAAGACTTTCCTATTTTAGAGGAAATGATTCACGGTAAACCTCTTGTTTACTTTGATAATGCTGCAACTACTCAAACGCCAAGTCAGGTAACTGACGTGATGTTAGAATACTACAATAAGTATAATTCCAATATCCACCGAGGGGTTCATTATTTGAGTAATAAATCAACTGAAGGGGCAGAAAATGCTCGTCTTAAGGTTCAGAAGTTTATTAATGCAGCACATTCTCATGAAGTTATTTTTACTGGAGGAACAACTGAGAGTATCAATTTGGTTGCAAACTCATTTGGGGAATGCTATATTTCCGAAGGTGATGAGGTGATTGTTTCAGAAATGGAGCATCATTCGAATATTGTGCCATGGCAAATGCTTTGTCAGCGAAAGAAAGCGACTTTAAAAGTTATACCTTTCAACGATAAAGGGGAATTGATGATTGAAAAATTACCTGATCTGATTACTGATCGCACAAAAATTCTTGCTGTAAATCATATATCAAATTCACTAGGAACAATTAATCCTATAAAAGAGATTATTGATTTTGCACATTCGAAAAATGTGCCTGTTCTTATCGATGCCGCACAGTCGGTTCAGCATAAGAAAATCGATGTTCAAGCTCTTGATGCTGATTTCCTAGTGTTTTCAGGTCATAAGCTGTATGGACCTACAGGAATAGGTGTTTTATATGGGAAAGAGAAATTCTTAAATGAGATGCCACCTTGGCAAGGCGGAGGTGAGATGATTCAGGAGGTTTCTTTTGAAAAAACAACCTACAATGAATTGCCATTTAAATTTGAAGCCGGTACGCCAAACTATATAGATGCAATCGGACTTGGTGCAGCTATCGACTATGTTGAGACAATCGGTTTGGATAGTATCGATGCATACGAGCAGGATTTATTAAAATACGCTACAGAAAAATTTGAGGCAATTCCGGGCATGAAAATCTATGGAACTGCAAAAAATAAAACATCTGTGATTTCGTTTCTAATCGATGGAATTCATTTCTACGATATGGGAATGTTGCTCGATCAAATGGGAATAGCAGTTAGAACCGGAACCCATTGTACCGAGCCTGTCATGCAGCATTTTGGTATTGAAGGAACGGTGCGAGCATCCTTTGCTTTTTATAATACAAAAGAGGAAATTGATTCACTATACAATGGAATCTTAAAAGTTTGCAAAATGTTTGTACATTGAGCCAGTTTTTAAAAGTTAAAAGAAAATCAAGAAATGACCATAAACGAAATACAAGAAGGAATCATTGAAGAATTCGCTGGTTTTGAGGACTGGATGGATAAATATGCATACTTAATCGAATTGGGTACAGATCTTTCTGGTTTGGATGAGCAATATCAAACAGATCAGAATTTAATTAAAGGCTGTCAATCTAAGGTTTGGTTCAATGCTAAATTGGAAGATGGGGTTGTGAAATTAGAAGCTGATAGTGATGCGATTATTGTAAAAGGGATTGCTGCTTTGTTGATTCGAGTATTCGATAATCAAACACCTGAAGCAATTATGAATGCTGATTTAAAATTCATCGATGAGATCGGATTGAAACAGCACTTGTCTCCAACACGTTCAAACGGTTTGGTTTCTATGGTGAAGCAAATCAAAATGTATGGACTTGCGTTTAATCACGTGAATAAATAATACAGAAATGAGTAGAAAACAAACAGAAGAAATTATCGTAGAGATTTTAAAAACGATTTACGATCCTGAAATCCCTGTGAATATTTACGACTTGGGATTGATATATGAAATTGATGTTTACGAAGATGATGAGGTGAAAGTTTTGATGACTTTGACTGCGCCTAACTGTCCTATGGCCGATCAGATTCTTGAAGAGGTGAACGAAAAAATTAAGGCTTTGCCACAGATTAACGATGTAACTGTCGTTTTAACTTTCGATCCACCTTGGGATAAGGACATGATGACTGAAGAAGCAAAACTCGAATTGGGTTTTCTATAAAATATAAAGGACTGTTTTTACGGTCCTTTTTTTATGATCTTAATTTTACCTTTATGTACAGACGCACGGCCGTGTGTCTCTTCTGAAGAATAATTGAACGCAGATGTGTAGTATCGCAAACACATATTATCATTCGGCTCAACAATATTTTAAAATTATTACCTTCAATTTGTGAATTTAACTTTAACAGCAAAATCACAACTTATAAGAGATAAAGCCAAAGAACTTGGTTTTGATCTTTGTGGTATTGCAGAGGCTGATTTTCTCTCCGAAGAAAAGGAGCGTTTCATTGACTGGTTAGATAAAGATTATCATGGTGAGATGGGCTATATGGCAAACAATATAGAGAAGCGCCTCGATCCCCGACTTTTGGTTGAAAATACCAAGTCAATTGTAATGGTTGCTCTTAATTATTTCCCAGAAAATACTCAAGAAGATTCTGAAGCACCAGTTTTGGCAAAATACGCCTATGGAAAGGATTATCATTTTGTAATAAAAGAAAAGTTAAATGCCCTTTTGGAGTATATAAATCAGGAGATTGGAGAAACGCAAGGACGAGCCTTTGTTGATTCAGCTCCAATATTAGAACATGCTTGGGCACGAAAGGCTGGTTTGGGGTGGATTGGAAAAAATTCATTACTCCTTAATCGTAAAATTGGCTCTTTTCTATTTCTTGGTGAGTTGTTAATTGATATGGAATTGGAATATGAGAATCCTATCTACCAAGATTTCTGTGGAGGATGCAGTAAATGCATTCGATCGTGCCCAACTGGTGCAATTACCGAACCATATGTAGTTAATGGAAGTAAGTGTATTTCATATTTCACTATTGAATTGAAAGATGAAATTCCTGAGGTGATGAAGGGGAAATTTGAAAATCGTGTGTTTGGTTGTGATATTTGCCAGGATGTTTGTCCATGGAATCGAATGGCAAAAGGAAATACGGTTCCTGAATTCGAACCAAACCCAGATTTGCTTGCTTTATCTAAAGAGGACATGGAAACTATGGATGCGCATCAGTTTGGGGAAGTGTTTAGAAATTCTGCAGTAAAGCGAACCAAATTTAAGGGCTTCAAAAGAAATCTCGATTTTCTACAAGACTAACACATTTATCTGCACACTTCTTTTTTTAAGTTTATTTCTGTAAAATTGTTTAGTCTTTATAATACCACTTGCTCAATTCTCGAGTTTTTGCTAATGTTTTATAAAATTAGATTTAAATGATACACAATATAACGCACATCCATTCATTTGATAATACTCGTTTGTTTATGCAATCATGGCAACCGAAAAATGAAGCGAAAGCAGTTATTTGTTTGGTGCATGGAATTGGTGAGCATTCGTCTCGTTATTACGAATGGGCAGAGCGATTTGTGGATGTCGGATTCGCATTGCTAAGTTTCGATCAGAGAGGACATGGATTGTCAGATGGAAAACCTGGAGTCATTTCTTCCTATGAGGATTTCATGAATGATATTGATGTTGTCTTGGAGGAAACAAATAAACTTTTTCCTGACTTGCCATTTTTTCTTTACGGTCACAGTATGGGTGGTGGAGAGGTTTTGAACCATTTGCTAAAAAGAAAGGCCAACTATTTGGGCGTAATTTCTACTTCACCCTGGATTGTAAGTCAAGCATCTCCGCCTAAATTTGTACTTCCTTTTCTTCGAATGATGGATAAGATCATTCCTTCATATAGTATTCCTACAAGTTTTGATGCAAATCTGTTAAGTCATGATAAGGAAGAAGTGAAAAAATACAATGAAGATGAATTAATTCATCATATGGTATCCTTTCGTTTATTCGTGGATGCTTATGATGCGGGATATTTTGTCTTGGATAATAATAATGACCTTCAAAAACCACTACTTTTACTTCATGGAACTGATGATGAGATTACCAGTTGCCAGGCGAGTCAAGCTTTTTCTGAAAGTTGCATCAATAAATGTACCTTTATTAAATACGACAAGGCGTTTCATGAATTGCATCATGATTTTTGTAAAAATCTCGTATTTTCGGATATTTTGCTTTGGCTCGAGTCTCAATTAAAAGAAAATAAGTAAAGATACATATATGGTAAATTTTCGAACGAAAGTAAAAATTCAAGAATCCAAGGATAAGTTTGGCTACAACTCTAAAGCGATAATGCTAGGTTCTTGTTTTGTTGAAAACATCGGCGAAAAGTTATTTGGGTATAAATTCGATTGTAATGTTAATCCTTTTGGCGTAATATATAATCCTATTAGTGTTGGTGAAAGTTTAAAAATCCTTCTCGAGAATAAAGAATTCAAGGAAGAGGATTTAAATTTTGCCAATGATTTATATTTTAGTTTCTCACATCATAGTCGTTTTTCACATGCCGATGCAAATGAATGTTTGCATTTAATCAATACAGAAATAAAAAAATCATCATTAGATCTGGCTAATTCTGATGTTTTGTACATCACATTTGGTACTTCTTGGGTTTTTGAATTACTCGATTTAGGAAAGATTGTATCTAATTGTCACAAATTACCAGCTAAAGATTTTCATCGATATCGACTTGAGGTTGATGAAATCGTTAATTACTACAAAGAATTGATTATTTCTCTTTCTGTTTTTAACCCAAACTTGAAAATTGTTTTCACTGTAAGTCCAATTCGACATTGGAAAGATGGTGCTCATGGGAATCAGTTAAGCAAATCTACTTTACTATTGGCTATAGATCAGCTAGTGCAGTTGTTCGAACAGGTTTCTTATTTTCCGTCTTACGAAATCGTAATGGATGAATTAAGAGACTATCGTTTCTATTCGGAAGACATGTTGCACATGAATTCTACGGCTATAAATTATATTTGGGGTCGTTTTGTGGATACCTACATGGAGAAAAGTGTACTGGATGTAATGAAGAAGGTGGAAAAGATTGTTTCAGCTTCTAATCACAGACCCTTTAATCCCGATACTATAAGCCATCAAGAGTTTATAACCAGAACTTTACATGATATTGAGAAACTGCAAAGTCAATATCCGAATATCGTATTGGATAAAGAAAAATCAGTTTTGTTGAAAAATTTGCACATATAGAGTGGACATTCTCATTTGTATTTTGTAATTTGTTTTTCCGTTTCGGATAAAAAAATAGCTTCTGATTATCAGGCAGCTATTTCTTTTTGTAAAAATAGTTTGCATTTC